>NZ_JBHMIW010000018.1:0-144032 GCF_042436655.1 Sinorhizobium sp. P24N7
CATGCCAATTCGGATAATCTGCTCCACGGACGGTCTCCCTCGATTGATATCTTAACGACTCACTCTGGCACATTGCGATGCCGTTGGGAGCCGTCCACCCCAACAGTGCTCGTCACAGGGATCCAGCCAGACCAAGTCCTTGGGCTGAAAGAACTCTTCCCGCGCCGCGGACGCGGCGCTGCTGGATCTCTGTGACAAGGACAGAGATGAGGATGAGGAGAGATTGCAGCTCTCCGAAAAGTTTCCTACAGCGCCGCCGCGTCTTATCAGACACGCAAAGGTCGCTGCAGCACTTTGAGCTGCTCTATGTCTTGTCCATTGACAGGCTATTATATCACCCGCTCGAAGAGCGGGCCTTTGCCGCTTGTCTCTTCGCCCCGCTTGCCGGGAGAAGGCAGGGCGATAAGGGCAAACCGGGGTGCGGAAATCACCCCATGCCTTTCACCCGCGCCGCTCCCTCGTCACGGTGATGAAATCCGTTCCCTTGCCCGTCTCCAGCCCCGATTCGGTATCGGTGATCGAGAGTGACGAGCCGTTTGCAAGGAGGCCGGCGAGGCGTTCGCGGACGTCTTCGGGCACGGTGAGGCGGCTCAGCGTTCGCTCCAGCGTGTCGGGCTCGCCTTCCGCTGTGATGCCAAGTCGCTTCTTGGTCGTTTTCGGCAGCTTGTTCTCGAGCGACATGCCGAACCACTTGCCCTGTCCGGTTTTCGTGTCGAGATCCTGGAACTGCAGCAGATGTGTCCCGAGCGCCATTTCCGGCTCCGCGATGGCAATCTCGGCTTCGAAAAGCGGCTGGAATTGCCGGCGCACGCGCAACACGCCATTCAACGGTGCACTGCGGCCCGCCTTGCGAAAGACGGCTTCGATCAGCTCCGGCGTTATCTTGCCATCGTCGGGCAGAGCTTCGGCCCTTTGGAACGCTTCGATTGCGGCGGCCGTTGCCGGACCGCTGAATCCATCCGGCAGACCTGCATCGTAGCCGAGCGTATTGAGGAGCGTCTGGAGGTCGCGCACGCTCTCTTGCGTACCGCGCCGGGTAATCAGAATACGTATCGGGGCCTTCGCCTCGTCGGATGTGACGGGCGAGGGGCGTTTGTCGGTCATGGCGACTTCAACTGCGCTCCGGTTGAACTCCCCGATCGCCGGCCGCAGGGGGACGTCCGACAGGGCAGGTCCCTGCGGTCGCGACTGGCTCGGCTGGAAAAGCATTTCGTGCGCGACCTCGACCGGGGCGATCTGCCGATCCGATATGACCACATGCATGCCGTAGCCCGTCATCTTGAACAGGCTCGCCGCGAATTTGCTCGGCAGCCGCACGCAACCGTGCGAAGCCGGATAATCCGGTACATGGTTTGAGCCATGCAGCGCAATGCCGGACCAGGTAAGCCGCTGCATGAACGGCATCGGCGCATTCGAATAGATGTTCGACGCGTGACGTCGGCGCTTCTCCAGGATCGAGAAAATGCCCGTCGGCGTCGCGTGCCCGGCCTTGCCGGTTGACACTTTCGACGTGGCGACGACCGTGTCGCCGTCATAGACGACGAGGGACTGCTGCTCCCTCGATACGACGATCTGCAACGGCGCCTTGGCGCCGGCCGCAAGCGCGGACGGCGACGCCATGACGAAAACCGCGAATCCCATCCGGAGAGCGAAACGCAACACCTACCCTCGTTCAGACAGTGGCGGCACCGCAAAACGGACGACGGAGCCGTGGAAGCAGGCTAGCGTCCAATATTTAAGGAATTGCCCCATACGATGCGTCAGCCGTCCGGTCGGGCAACCGTGACGGCTATTGCCGGCGCCGCCCCTTGCCGAACGTGTAGCCGGTCTCGACGCTCGTCCTGCCGAACTTGTCGCGCAGCTTGTTGATCGCGTCCTCGGCGGCGGCACGCCGGGACGCCTGCGGATCGACGAGATCCGGCGGATCGGCGAGGTCGGGATCGGCCAGATCGCTGACGCCGATCCCGATCAGCCGGTATTTCGTCCCGTCGACCTCCTTCTCGAGCAGCTGCAGGCCGGTGCGGAAGATGCGGTCGGCAAGGCGGGTGGGGCTTTCCAGCCTGCGGTTGCGCGTGCGGGTCTTGAAGTCCGCGGTCTTCAGCTTCAGCACCACCGTCTGTCCGGCGAGGGCGGAATTTCGCAAGCGGAATGCCACTTGTTCGCTGAGGCCCCTCAGATGCGTTACGAGGTCTTCCTGGCGCGCCAGGTCGTCGTTGAACGTCGTCTCGGAGGAGACGCTCTTCGCTTCGCCTTCGATTTCGACGGATCTTTCGTCCAGGCCGCGCGAGAGCCTGTAGAGCCGCCGGCCCATCGTGCCGTAGCGGCGCATGAGGTCCGCCTCTTCCATCGTCTGGAGCTGCCCGATCGCGCGGATTCCGTCCCTTTCGAGCGTGGCGGCGAAGGCCTTGCCGACGCCCCAGATGAGAGTAACGGGTTTGGCCTTCAGGAAGTCGATGGCTTCGGCCTGGCCGATGACCGAAAAGCCGCGCGGCTTCTGAAGGTCCGAGGCAACCTTGGCCAGGAATTTGCAGTAGGAGAGCCCGACGGAGACGGTGATGCCGATTTCCCGCTCCACACGCCTGGCGAAGCGGGCAAGCGTTCGGGCGGGCGGATCGTGATGAAGCCGCTCGGTGCCGCTCAGATCGAGAAAGGCCTCATCTATCGACAGCGGCTGCACGAGAGGCGTCAGCTCCTGCATCATCGCTCTGACTTCCCGCCCGACGCGCACGTATTTCTCCATGTCGGGCCTGATCACCACGGCCTGCGGACAGGCTTCGAGAGCTTTGAACATAGGCATGGCGGAGCGCACGCCGTGGATGCGGGCAATGTAACAGGCCGTGGAGACGACGCCACGCTTACCGCCGCCGATGATCACGGGCTTGTCGGCGAGCTCCGGATTGTCGCGCTTCTCGACCGAGGCATAGAAGGCATCGCAGTCGATATGCGCCAGGGTCAGCCGGTAGAGTTCGGGGTGCCGGAGGAGCCGCGGGCTTCCGCAGGCGAGGCACCGCCGTGCCTGGGCGGCTTGCTCCTTGAGGCAATCACGGCAGAAGCCGGAGGGTGGGGCGGCGCTGTCGATCATATCCGGAACAAATGTTGAACGCGGCGACTTTACGCTCTACGCTGCTGAGTCTCAAGGCGGCGGCTGGAGGCTGTTTTGGATATCGCAGTTAAATTTGAGACGGTGCCGGCCGATCGCCGGCCGGACTTCGGGATGCTCCTTAGTCGGCACGGCGCACTCGGCACCGGGCGGTGCACCGCGCTGCGCACGCCGCGTGCCGGCAGCACTCAGCCTTCCTCGAAATCGCGCGGGCCGGAGAGGGCATGGTGCGCCCGGACGACCTCGTCCGGCGAGGTTTGCGTTTCGTTGCAGAAGGCCATCAGCGTCGGCTCGTGCTCCATCAGGAACGCAACGATGCCCCCCATGAAGCCCGGCTCGCCGACGGCGCCGCGCAGGGAGGCGGGATCGGTGCCGGTGAGCGCCAGAAAGCGCGACATCAGCTCAGGCTCGTTCGCGAGCCAGGTCAGGATGGCGATCGCCGTATCCTCAGCGTTCTTCATGATATCCGCTCTCTTCTCGTTTGCCGGCCGCAATTACCTATTTTTCAACCAAATCGCGCTAGCCTGGCGATCGACGAAAAGGGTCGAGTCGCCGTTGTTGCAACTTAAATCTCTCCCGGAGACTTGCAAGGCGGCGGCAGACAGCAAGGGATCGACATGCCCAAACAGGTGATGATTGTTGAGGATAACGAGCTGAATATGAAGCTCTTCCGCGACCTGATTGAGGCTTCGGGCTACGCGACGATCCAGACGCGCAACGGCATGGAAGCCCTCGAACTCGCGCGCAAGCACCGTCCCGACCTGATTCTGATGGACATCCAGTTGCCGGAGGTTTCCGGCCTCGAGGTCACGAAATGGCTCAAGGAAGACGATGAGCTTCACGTGATTCCGGTTATTGCCGTAACCGCTTTTGCCATGAAGGGCGACGAGGAGCGCATCCGCCAAGGGGGATGCGAGGCCTATGTTTCCAAGCCGATTTCCGTTCCAAAATTCATTGAGACCATCAAAACATATCTGGGCGATGCCTGACTGCCAGAAAGATCGATATGACTGCGCGCATCCTCGTCGTTGATGACGTACCAGCCAATGTGAAGCTCCTGGAAGCGCGGCTGGTGGCCGAATATTTCGACGTGCTGACGGCTCCGGACGGGAATGCCGCCTTGGCGACATGCGAAAAGACGCCGGTGGATCTGGTCCTGCTCGATGTCATGATGCCGGGGATGGACGGTTTCGAGGTCTGTGAAAGATTGAAGGCGAACAGCCGGACCGCGCATATTCCGGTCGTGATGATAACGGCACTCGACCAGCCGTCCGATCGCGTGCGCGGGCTGAAGGCCGGCGCGGACGACTTCCTGACCAAGCCCGTGAACGATCTGCAGCTGATGTCGCGCGTGAAGAGTCTCGTACGCCTGAAGAACGTCAGCGACGAGCTGCGTCTCAGAGCTCAGACGGCACAAACGATCGGGCTGCAGGAGACGGCCCGCGTCGATCGGCCGGACGAGCCCGGCAGCGTTCTGCTCGTCGATGGCCGTGCTTCCTCACAGGAGCGGCTGACGCGTGCCCTGAAGCCGATCGCCGATGTCGCCGTCATATCGGACCCGCAGGCCGCTCTGTTCGAGGCTGCCGAAAGCAGTTTCGACCTGATCATCGTCAACGCGAATTTCGACGATTACGACCCCTTGCGTCTGTGTTCGCAATTGCGGTCGCTCGAGCGGACCCGCTTCATTCCGATCCTGCTGGTAACCGAGCAGGGAAACGATGAGAGAATCGTCCGCGCACTCGAACTGGGCGTGACGGACTACATCATGCGCCCCGTCGATCCGAACGAACTTGTCGCCCGTTGCCTAACGCAGATCCGGCGCAAGCATTGCAACGATCGCCTGCGCGCCAGTGTACAACAGACGATCGAATTGGCCGTGACCGATGATCTCACCGGCCTCCACAACAGGCGCTATCTGGAAAACCACCTGAAGCTGCTGATCGATCGCGCAACCACAAGGGGGCGTCCGCTGTCGATCTGCATCACGGATATCGATCGCTTCAAGCGTGTGAACGATACCTACGGTCATGATGCCGGTGACGATGTACTGCGCGAATTTGCCAACCGCGTTCGCGCCACGGTGCGCGGCGCGGATCTCGCCTGCCGTTTCGGCGGGGAGGAGTTCGTGGTCGTCATGCCGGATACGACGCCCGAAATGGCAGCGATCGTTGCGGAGAGACTCCGACTGGCGGTCGAGAGCCGTGGCTTCGACATTCCGCAGGCCGCGACGGTCCTGAACGTCACGGCGTCGCTCGGCATTGCAACCCTGAGGCCGGATGGCGATACGGCCGAGGCTTTGCTGAAGCGCGCCGACATGGCGCTCTATCAGGCGAAGAACGGCGGACGGAACCGGGTTGTCGCTGCCGCGGCCTGATCCGCCGCACATGCTGTGCTATTCAGGGCCTCGCGGGCTCTTCCAGTTGCGCTCTTCTTCGCGCGGCCGTGCCGGAGTAAGCACATCCGCAGGCGACACTGTCCGATTTTGGAACAGAATTAACCAAACGCCGAGCAACCCCTGCTCGGCGATTAAGAATGCGTTGATTTTTTTTTAGTTTCAGGCAATGCTGATAAGCGAGGAAGGAAACTTCCACAGAATTCGGTTACCCCATGATGCTCAGGTCCGCCGCATCTCCTGGGTCGTGGGGTCGGTCGGCTGGCCTCGGACTTGCGGATTCCTCGTGCTGCAACCGGACCAGTCGACCCCCATTCGAAAACGCCGCTTCGAAAGAGGCGGCGTTTTCGTTTTATCCCTTCGTTCCGTCCCTCCGGAGAGGGCAAAGAAAAAGCGCCGGCCCCGCGGGCGGCGCTTCTGGATCGAAGAAAGCGGCGACCTTACTTGATCTTGGCTTCCTTGAATTCGACGTGCTTCTTCGCGACCGGATCGTATTTCGTCTTCGTCATCTTGTCGGTCATCGTGCGGCTGTTCTTGGTGGTGACGTAGAAGTAACCGGTGTCGGCCGTCGACAGCAGCTTGATCTTGATGGTGGTAGCTTTCGCCATGGTCGTCCTGCCTTTATGAAAAATTGAAAGCCGTGGACAACCTGTTGCGGGCCACGGTCAAGTTGCCGCGAAACTACAAATCACGATCGAAAAGTCAAGACCGTTTTGGTTTCAAAACGATGCGGACCAGGGAAAGTACGACATAAAGCCCGAAGAAGCCGGCGATTGCCCAGGCAAATCCGTCATTGCCCGTCACATCCATGGCCGCCCCGATCACCTGCGGACCCGCTACCGTACCGACCGCGTAGGAGAACACGAAGGCGGCGTTGGCGGCCGCAAGGTCTGATCCCTGGAGACGGGAGCCGAGGTGGCTGAGGCCGACCGTATAGAGACCGGAGACGCATCCGCCCCAGAACAGAAGAACAAGCGCCATCAGAAACCAGTTTTCGACCAGCATAGGCAGGAACAGGGCGCCTACGAGCCCGATCAGGGTCAGCGCCGACAGGATCGTACGGCGGTCCTTCACGCGGTCGGAAAGCATACCGAGGGGGATCTGAAAGATGAAATTGCCGACGCCCATGACCGTCAGCAGCAGCGCTGCCTGCGATTCGCTGAAGCCCGCGCGCGTCCCGAAGATTGGAAACAGCGAAAGGCCGCCATATTCCACCGCCCCGAAGATGAAGACGGCGGCCGTCGCGGTCGGCACCAGCAAGACATAACGCATGAAATGGCGTTTCGGCTTTTCGTCCAGCACCGGGCTCTCATTGCGCGCGAGAAAGATCGGAATCGCGGAAAGCAGGATGACGCCCGCGCCGACCGCGAAGGGCAGGAAGCCTTCGCTGCCCAGGATCGAAAAGAGCAGGGGACCGCTCGCGAAGCCGAGCGAGAGTACCGTGCCGTAGATCCCGAGCACGAAGCCGCGCCTGTTGGGGGGCGCGGTGGCGTTGATCCAGAACTCCGAAAGGATGAAGAGGACAGTGATCGCGCCGTGAAAGACGATGCGCAGGGGAAACCAGAGCCAGAAATTCGTGAGGTAGTAGAAACCGAGCGAGCTCGCCGCCGCAAACACTATTGCCAGCAGCATGGTCGGAGCGACGCCGTGACGATGGGCGAATTTCATGGTGAACGGGGCGGCGGCCATCGATGCGAGGCCGGCCATTGCTGCATTCAACCCGTTCAGCGTGGGCGCGATGCCCCGCTTTTCCATGATGACGCTGAGCAGCGGGAGCCCCAGACCGATCGCGATGCCGACGGCAGTGATCGACGCGAGCGCGGCGATCAATGAAGGCCAGTGGATTTCGTCAACCGGTCTTGACGTACCGGGCGGCGGCTTCGACATGCGATAGGGCCCTCAGAGAAGCGTACGGTGAAAGCGCCCATGGCGCGTAAAATAAAATGGAACGGTTCTTTCAGGCGGAAGCGAAGGATCCGATTCGAGATCGTTTCTCAGATCCGAGAGGATGATCGCGGTGATCTCCGGCACGCGAAGCGCGGAAAAGTCGTTGACATCGATCCATTGCAAATCCTGAAGCTCCCGGCTTTCCGCCACCAGTGAGGGATCGATCTCAGCCTCGTCCGCGAAAACGGCAAAGAACCGCGTGTCAAATCGCCTCGGCAGTCCCGGAGGAGTAATGGCCCGCGCCATATAGCGCAAATTCGAAAGATCGGGAAGAAACGGAAGCGCCGAGCCTTGGCGCTCGTGCGTCCGGCCGAGGCTTATTCCGGCTTCTTCGTAGAGCTCTCTCGCGGCCGCAAGTGCTAGCGCGCGTGCGCGAGCCACCGTGATAGCCCGCCCTTCGCCTGCCCTGAGAGATCGCAGAACCGCCGGATGAAGATCGCCGTCAAATCTCAGGCGATGGTCGCCGGGATCGCGGCGGCCACCCGGGAAGACGTAAAGGTCCGGCATGAAGACGTGGGCGCTGTGGCGTTTGCCCATCAGCACGCGAATGTCCTTGCCCGATCTGTCGAGAAGCATGATGGAGGCCGCATCGCGCGTCCTGACCGTCGGACAACTCTCCGCTTCGGCGTCGAGTGCGAAAGCGCGGCCGCCAAGCCGCTCCGGGGTCATGCCGAAGGATCTCGCGGCGGAAGGACGTCTTCCGGCAGATCGTCGTGACCGCCGAAACCGTGCATTCTCAACGCCCACTGCAGGCCGATGACCGCGCCCTTGACCGGCTGCATCAGGGCGAGCGAACTGGCAAGCGTGACCGGCGCCCATATAGCGAGATGCTGCCATGTCGTAAGCGGCAGCACGAGATCGGTCATCATATAACCGCCGAGCACGGCATGGCCGACGATCGTGACGACGATGTAGGGCGGGAAGTCGTCGGCGCGGTGGTGATCCATGCGTTCGCCGCAAGCTTCGCAGGCGTCCACCGATTTAAGGAAGGCGCGGAACAGCCGACCGCGGCCGCAGGCCGGACAGGATCCGAAAAGGCCACGCTTGATCGAGCGGCCGACAGGCCTTTTGTCGCCCTCCGCTCCGCCGAGCTGAAGCATGTCTGTCGCCGTTGCCTTCATGTCCAATCCTCGTGCCGGACGTCGCGCGTCCGGCTGTCAGTGCCTGCCGCGGGGCGGTCGCGTCCCCGGCCGTTTGCGTGCACCCGTCCGGTCGCGGCGGCCGGCCTTGTGGAAGGAACGCATTGCCGTCGGCATCTTTCGTCCCTCGCTCAGCATTTCGAAACGGAGTGCACCGGCCAACGGCACCGCTTCTACAAGCTTGACCTGCACCGGGTCTCCGAGACGGTAGCCCAGCCCGGACTTCTCGCCGGAAAGGGCCTGATGCGCTTCATCATAGATGAAATAGTCGCGCCCGAGCGTAGATATAGGGATGAATCCGTCGGCGCCATAGGCGGGGAGAGTGACAAATAGTCCCGCCTTTGTGACGCCGGAAACCCGTCCGTCGAACTCCTCGCCGACGCGGCCGTTCAGATGATGGGCGATCAGCCGATCGATGGTATCGCGTTCAGCCGCCATGGCGCGCCGCTCGAAGGTCGAGATTTCGGCGGCGATATCGTCGAGCGTTGCTTCTTCCTCGGGCATGATGCCGCCTTCGCCGAGCCCGAGCGCGGAAACGAGCGCGCGGTGCACGATCAGATCCGCGTAGCGCCGGATCGGCGAGGTGAAGTGGGCGTAGCGCAGCAGGTTCAGGCCGAAATGACCGATATTTTCCGGGCTGTAGATCGCCTGGCTTTGCGAGCGCAGTACCATCTGGTTCACGATCGTCTCGTAAGGTTTTCCGTCGGCCTTCGCGAGAATCCCGTTGAAATGGTTCGCCCGCATGTTGCCACCTTTGGCGAGCGCGATCTCGAGTGTCGCAAGGAATTCGCGAAGGCTCTCCTGCTTGGCGAGCGACGGCTGGTCGTGGACACGATAGATCAGAACCTGACGCTTCTGTTCCAGCGTCTCGGCGGCGGCGACATTCGCCTGTATCATCATCTCTTCGATGAGCTTGTGCGCATCGAGGCGTTCCGGCACGAACACCCGATCGACCGTTCCGTCCGGTTTCAGGATGATCTTGCGCTCCGGCACGTCGAGTTCGAGCGGCTGACGGCGCTCCCTTCCGCGTGTGAGGATACGATAGGCTTCCCAGAGCGGTTTGAGGATCGTATCCAGTATGGGGCCGGTCTTGTCGTCGGGAGCACCGTCGATCGCGGTCTGCGCCTGTTGGTACGAGAGCTTGGCCGCGCTCCGCATCATGATGCGGTGAAACGTATGGCCGGCCTTGCGGCCTTCCTTGGAAAAGCGCATCCGGACCGCAAGCGCCGGGCGGTCGACGCCTTCCTTCAGGGAGCAGAGGTCGTTGGATATACGCTCGGGCAGCATCGGTACGACCCGGTCCGGAAAATAGACCGAGTTGCCGCGTTTCAACGCCTCGAGATCGAGTGCCGAGCGTGCCCGGACGTACCAGGAGACGTCGGCGATCGCGACGGTGACGATGACGCCGCCGGGATTGTCCGGCGACGGATCCGGCTCCGCGTAGACCGCGTCGTCGTGATCCTTGGCGTCTGCCGGGTCTATGGTGATGAGCGGCAGGGTGCGCCAATCCTCGCGATGGGCCATTGTTGCAGGACGCGCGGCTTCCGCCTCCTGCAACACCTTCTCCGGAAAGACGTGCGGGATACCATGCGCATGGATGGCGATCATCGAGATCGCCTTTTCAGATGCGACCGAGCCGATGACGTTCTGCACCTGCGCGCGCGGCAGACCGTAGCGGCCGATCCGCGAGAGATGCGCTTCGACGAGATCGCCTTCCTTGGCGTCGCCGGTGAAGTCCGGATCGATGAGGAGTTCCTCGCCCCGCTTGTCGATCGGCATCAGTCGGCCGCCACCACCCGGCGTGGCGCGGAAGACGCCGAGCACCGCGTCCTTGCGCTTGTCGAGCACCTTGATGATACGCGCGGTATAGGCGGGGCCGCCGCGTTCCTTGGCCGGGAAAATCTTTGCGAGCACCCGGTCGCCGAGACCGCCTACGGGCGTCTTGCCCTTGGCCCTGGCGACGCTTGATTGCTTGATCAGGACTGCGGGCGCGACGCCGTCGTCGTCGAGCCACTCGGCCGGGCGGCCGATCAGGTCGCCATCGACATCGCGAATGGTAATGTCAAGAACGGTGACGGGCGGGAGCCCGCCGGGACGAACGAGCGACTTGCGCTTCTTCTCGAGGAGTCCGTCCTCCTCGAGCGAGCGCAGCAATCGCTTGAGCTCTACCCGTGCTTCGCCCTTCAGGCCAAACGCCTTGGCGATATCGCGCTTCGAGGCGTGTTGCGGGTTCTCGGCGATGAAGCGCATCAGCACCTCGCGGGAAGGAACGACGCCGTGAACGATCGTCTCCTTTTCTCCGGCCGGTGCCGTCCTGGCCGCGCGGCCGGACTTCTTGCCTGCGCCCTTTGCGGGCGTTTCGGTCGGGTCGCGCGGAATCCTGGTCAAAGTCAGTCCTTCTTGGCCTTCGCGGCCGCTTTCGTTTTCGTCTTCGCTGCTGATTTCGGCTTCTCCGCTTTCGCGGTTCCGGCCGATGCAGCCTTGGCAGACTTCGCTCCGGCCGATTTTGCCGCGGCCGATTTTCCCTTTGCCGCCTTGCCCTTGGTCACGCCGCCCTTCGCTTCGCGCTCGGCGATGAGCGCAAGCGCTTCCTCGACCGTCACCGATTGCGGGTCCTTGCCCCGCGGCAGCGTGGCATTCACCTTGCCCCAGTTGACATAGGGTCCGAAGCGTCCGTCGCGAACAGTAATCGCGCCGCCGTCCGGATGTTCCCCAAGCTCCTTGAGGGCCGCCGCGGCGGTGCGACCGCCGCCGGCGCCCTTGGACTGCTTGTCGGCAAGGACGGAAATCGCGCGGTTCAGACCGATCGAGAAGACGTCTTCGACCGACTCCAGATTGGCATAGGTGCCGTTGTGAAGCACGAAGGGGCCATAACGGCCGATGCCGGTGGAGATCATCTTTCCGCTTTCCGGATGCGGCCCGATGTCGCGCGGCAAGGAGAGAAGAGCCAGGGCCTTCTCATGATCGATCGCTGCAGGCGTCCAGCCCTTCGGCAGGCTGGCGCGTTTCGCCTCCTTGCCGTCGCCGCGCTGAACATAGGGGCCGAAGCGGCCGTTGCGTAGCGTGATCTCCTCGCCGGTATGCGGATTCTTGCCGAGGCTTTGCGGCTCGTTCGCTGCGGCTGCTTCGGCGTCACCGCTGCTGTCGGAGGAGAGTTGGCGCGTGTAGCTGCATTCCGGGTAGTTGGAGCATCCGACGAAAGCGCCGTACTTTCCGAGTTTCAGGGACAGTTTGCCGGTGCCGCAGACCTGACAAAGGCGCGGGTCGCCGCCATCTTCCCGCTTCGGGAACACGAGCGGTGCCAATTCCTCGTTGAGCGCATCGAGCACGTTGGTGACGCGCAGTTCCTTGGTGTCCTCGATCTGGGAGAAGAAGTCCTTCCAGAAGTCGCGCAGCACGTCCTTCCAATTGAGCTCGCCCGCCGAAATCTGGTCCAGTTTCTCCTCGAGTGACGCGGTGAAGTCATATTCGACATAGCGGGTGAAGAAGCTTTCGAGGAACGCCGTGACCAGACGGCCCTTCGCCTGCGGCACCAGCTTGCGCTTGTCGATTTCCACATAGTCGCGGTCGATGAGGGTCGTGACGGTCGCCGCATAGGTGGACGGACGGCCGATGCCGAGTTCTTCCATCTTCTTGATGAGCGTCGCTTCCGAATAGCGCGGCGGCGGCTCGGTGAAGTGCTGGCTGGCGTTGATCTTCTGCTTGGCAAGATTTTCGCGCGCGTTGATTTCCGGAAGGCGGCCGCCCTCGTCGCCGTCATCCGACTGCTCGCCGTCTTCCTTCATGTCGGTATAGGCTGCGATGAAGCCGTCGAAGCGGATGACCGAACCGGTTGCCCTGAGGCCCGCCTTCTTGCCGGCATTGTCGGCAACGATCTCGGCGGTGGTGCGCTCGATCTCCGCAGATGCCATCTGGCTCGCGATGCCGCGCTTCCAGACGAGATCGTAGAGTCTGAGCATGTCGCCGTCGAGGAAGCGGCGAACCTGGTCCGGCGTGCGGTCGAAATCCGTCGGGCGAATGGCCTCGTGCGCTTCCTGGGCGTTCTTTGCCTTGGTGGAATAGAAGCGCGGCTTTTCCGGAAGATAGCGCTCTCCGAACTGGCTGCCGATCGCCTGGCGCGCGGCGGCGATCGCTTCCGGCGCCATCTGCACGCCGTCCGTACGCATATAGGTGATGAGACCTACGGTTTCTCCGCCGATATCGACGCCTTCATAGAGCTTCTGCGCAACCTGCATGGTGCGCGATGCCGAGAAGCCGAGTTTCGAGGAGGCGGCCTGCTGCAGCGTCGAAGTGGTGAAGGGCGGGGAGGGGTTGCGCTTGACCGGCTTTGCCTCGACGCTCTCCACGACGTAGCTCGCGCCGTCGAGCAGGGACTTCAACCGGTTGGCTTCCTCGCCATTGCCGATCGCCTTCGGCGGCAGCCGCTTGCCGTCGGCCGAAACGAGGCGCGCTTCGAATTCGTCGCCGCGCGGTGTCTTCAGAAGCGCCGAGATGTTCCAGTATTCTTCGGTGACGAAGCGCTCGATTTCCGCCTCGCGGTCACAGACGAGGCGCAGCGCCACCGATTGCACCCGGCCCGCGGAGCGTGCGCCCGGCAGCTTGCGCCAGAGCACGGGCGAAAGATTGAAGCCGACGAGGTAGTCGAGAGCGCGGCGTGCGAGATATGCGTCGACCAGCGAGGCATCGATGTCGCGGGGTTCGGCCATCGCATCGAGCACGGCCTTCTTGGTGATCGCATTGAAGACGACGCGCTTGACCGGTTTGTCACCGATGACCTTCTTCTTCCTGAGAAGGTCGAGCACATGCCAGGAGATCGCCTCGCCCTCGCGGTCGGGGTCGGTTGCGAGAATGAGACCGTCGGACGATTTCACCGCATCGGCGATGTCCTTCATCCGCTTGGCGGAGGCGCCGTCGACCTCCCAGGACATCTCGAAGTCTTCGTCGGGGCGAACCGATCCGTCCTTGGCAGGCAGGTCACGCACATGGCCGAACGAGGCAAGCACCTTGTAGCCTGGGCCCAGGTACTTGTTGATCGTCTTGGCCTTGGAAGGCGATTCCACCACTACAACATTCATCGACATTCTCTGAGACAACTTGTTTGGCGACCCTGCGCGCCAATACCGACGCCACGACATGGACAGGGATTCGGGCGCGGTCAAGGGGTTTGATCGAAAATAGCTATATCGCGCTCGACCGCAACCAAGCGGCAACATTCGAATCGGCTCAACCGGTGGTCGTCATTCTTGCCGTTGTCTTTGGCGCGGCGGAGCGGCGGATCCTGGCCGTCATTCGGCGGTCGCGAGCGATACGAGATTGCCTCCGTGCCGGCAGAGCTGACCGGCAAGATCCAGTTCGACGAGCACCATATGGATCTGCGGTGCGGCAAGCCCCGTATACCGAATGAGATCGTCGATCTCGACCGGCGTCGGCCCGAGAGCCTCGACGACGCGAGCGCGATCGGTATCGTCCGGGGCCGGCGGCGTCGATCGCGGTTCCTCGATTCCCGGTTCCTTCACGTCCAGCCGCGAGAAAAGATCGTCGCGGCTGAGAGGCGCCAATGCCTCGATCACGTCCGCCGAAGAGGTCGTGACGGTCGCGCCCTGTTTCAAGAGATCGTTGGTGCCGTGACAGCGCGGATCGAGAGGCGACCCGGGCACGGCAAAGACCAGCCGGCCGAAATCGGCCGCGTAACGCGCAGTGATCAGTGACCCTGAGCGGCTCGCGGCTTCGACGATCGCAACACCGAGGCTGATGCCCGCGACGAGCCGGTTCCGCCTCGGGAAGTCCCGGGCGCGCGGTTCCCAGCCGAAGGGCATCTCGCTGACCGCCAGCCCCTCGCCGGAAACGATTTCCTGCAGCAGGCCGAGATTCTCCGGCGGGTAGGGGCGGTCGAGGCCACCCGCGAGCACGGCGATCGTGCCTGTCCGCAGACTGGCGCGGTGGGCGGCCGTGTCGATGCCGCGGGCGAGCCCTGATGTAATGACATAGCCGGCAGCTCCGGCGTCGCGGGCGACCATCGCCGCGAACTTCGCGCCGCTGACCGAGGCATTGCGTGAGCCGACGATCCCGAGCGAGGGGCGGGCCGCCGCCTTCAAATTGCCCTTCGTCGCGAGAAGAGGCGGGGCGCCGTCGATCTGTCTGAGCGCATCCGGATAATCGGGCTCGCCGATGCCCACGAACACGGCGCCGAACCGGTGTGCGGCCTCGAGTTCTCGCTCGGCTTCTTCCACCGTGGCGACGCGGAAGGACCGGTCCGCCCCGCCTCGACGCGAAAGTTCCGGCAGCGCCTCGAGCGCCTTCTCTGCGTTGCCGAAATGGCTGATCAGATCGCGGAAGGTTGCGGGGCCGACATTGTCGCTTCGGATCAGCCGCAACCATGCGATTTTCTGCCGTTCGCTCAGCGCCATCCCGGCACGTCGAGCGCCCGGCGGCATCAGCCCTTTTCTCCGATCCGGCTTTCGGTGCCGCTCAGAAGGCGCTGGATGTTGGCGCGGTGCTTGATCCAGGCGATGGCCGTCATGACCGCAAAGAGCACGGCCACCTTGCCGTGGCCGGCTGCATAGAGCGCGATGGGGACGACAGCGGTAGCGACGAGCGCCGACAGGGATGAGTAGCGGGTGATCTTTGCCATTGCCAGCCATATGACTGCGAAGAGGAGCACCATCACCGGCACGAGGCCGAGCAGCACGCCGATATAGGTGGCAACGCCCTTGCCGCCCCGGAACGAAAGCCAGACCGGAAACAAGTGCCCGATAAAGGCGGCAAAACCGGCGGCGATGCCCGCTTCGACACCCCAGTAGGATGCGATCGCCGCGGCAGCCGTGCCCTTGAGCGCATCCAGCAGCAGCGTCGTGGCGGCAAGCTTCTTGTTGCCGGTTCTGAGCACGTTCGTCGCGCCGATATTGCCGGAGCCGATCTTGCGTACGTCACCGAGGCCGGCCATCCGCGTCAGGATGAGGCCGAACGGGATCGAGCCCAGCAGATAACCGAAAACAAGGCATGCGAGCGTCGAAGGCAGCCCCAACTGCCAGGAAAACATGTCCACCGGTCCCCCCTTCCGCTGACTCGCGCCGGTTATGCCGAATGCACGAGTTCGCCCGCAACATAGGTTTGGACGACCCGTCCGGTAAAGCGTGCATTTTCGAAAGGCGTGTTCTTGGAGCGTGAGACGAGTGTCTCCTTGTGGAGAACCCAAGGCTCGTCAAGGTCGATGACGGCGATGTCGGCCCGGGCGCCGGGCTTCAGCGTGCCGGCATCCAGGCCGAAGATCGCGGCCGGGCGGGTGGACAGAGCATCGATCAGCCGCATCAGCGGCACTTCGCCGCTGTGGTAGAGCCGCAGAGCCGCTGCCGCCAGGGTTTCGAGACCGATCGCCCCGTCTGCGGCATCCGCGAAGGGCAGGCGCTTGGTGTCGACATCCTGGGGATCATGGGACGAGACGATGATATCGATCGTTCCGTCGGCCAGCGCCTCGACCATTGCGACGCGATCGTCCTCGGTGCGCAAAGGCGGCGAGAGTTTGAAGAATGTCCTGTACTCGCCGATGTCGTTCTCGTTAAGGGTCAGGTGGTTGATCGAGATCCCGCAGGTGACGTTGGTGCCGTTCTCGCGGGCGATGCGAATGGTCTTCGCCGATTCGGGAACGGAGATTTCGGCTGCGTGATAGGCCGCACGCGTCAGGCCGGCGATGCGCAGGTCGCGTTCGAGCGGAATGATCTCGGCTTCGCGCGGAACGCCGGGAAGGCCGAGCCAACTCGCCAGCAGCCCTTCATTCATGACGCCGTTGGCGCCGAGATACTTGTCTCGGGTCTCGAGCGCGACGACGGCACCGAACTCGCGCGCGTAGGTCATCGCGCGGCGAAGCACGAGCGTATCGTGCACCGGCTGTCGCCCATTGGTGAAGCAGACGGCGCCCGCATCGCGAAGCAGCCCGATCTCGGTCATCTCCTGGCCGAGCAGTCCCTTGGTCAGGGCCGCCGCCGGATGGACGTTGACGAGCGCCTTGTCGCGCGCGGTCTTCCGCACGAATTCGACCAGCGCCATATCATCGATCACCGGATCGGTGTCCGGCATGGCGATGAAAGAAGTGACGCCGCCGGTCGCCGCGGCACGCGAGGCCGACTCGATCGTCTCGCGATGTTCGCTGCCCGGTTCGCCGACGAAGACGCGCGCATCGACCAAGCCCGGAACGGCGGTGAGACCGGCGCAGTCCTTGACGAAGGCGTCCGCAGGTACGCCCTGGTTCTGCGCATCCTTCCCCGCCGCGAGGATACGGCCGTCGTCCCCGACGATGACGGTGCCGGTTTCGTCCAGGTTCCGCGAAGGATCGACGATGCGGAGGTTCTGCAGAACGAGTGGTCTGGTCATAGGCGCGGCCCCTGGTTCTGGGAGAGAAGCAATGTTTCCATCACGGCCATGCGCACGGCGACGCCCATCTCGACCTGCTGTTCGATCACGCTTTGCGGCCCGTCGGCGATCTCCGAGGCGATCTCGACGCCGCGGTTCATCGGCCCCGGATGCATGACGAGCGCGTCGTCCTTCGCGACCTTGAGCTTCTCGGCGTCCAGCCCGTAGTAATGAAAGTATTCGCGCACCGAAGGCACGAATGAGCCGGCCATGCGCTCGCGCTGGAGCCTCAGCATCATCACCACGTCCGCATCCTTGAGGCCCTCGGCCATGGAGTGGTAGACCTCGGCGCCCATCTCGGCGATGCCGGCGGGAAGCAGCGTCGCCGGCGCGACGACCCGCACGCGGGCGCCCATCTGGTTCAAAAGCAGGATGTTGGAGCGGGCGACGCGCGAGTGGAGAACGTCGCCGCAGATCGCCACGATGATCCGCGAGAGCTTGCCTTTGGCGCGCCGGATCGTCAGCGCGTCGAGCAGCGCCTGCGTCGGGTGTTCGTGCTGGCCGTCGCCGGCGTTGACGACCGAGCAGGAGACCTTCTGGGCAAGCAGCGAGGCAGCCCCGGCCGACGAGTGGCGAACGACCAGCACGTCCGGGTGCATGGCATTCAGCGTCATCGCCGTATCGATCAGCGTCTCGCCTTTCTTCACCGAGGAATTGCCGACGGACATGTTCATGACGTCGGCGCCGAGCCGCTTTCCGGCGAGCTCGAATGAAGACTGGGTCCGGGTCGAGGCTTCGAAGAACAGATTGATCTGCGTGAGCCCGCGCAGCGAGGAGGTCTTTTTCTCCCTCTGTCGAGAGATCTTGACGGCCTCGTCGGCGCGATCGAGCAGGAGCGTGATATCCTGTTCCGTCAGCCCCTTGATGCCGAGCAGGTGGCGATGCGGGAAGGTGATCATGGGCCGCCCTTGCATTTCTGGAATTCGGTCGCTCTATAGAACGTGGACCCCGGCGCGGCAAGCGGCGCGCCGCCCGTTCCGAAGAAAACTTGGGCCGACAGAATTGTTTCCATTTGGACAGGAAAGGCTCTAAAACCGGCCCATGAATCAGATGAACCGGACAGAACAAAAACTTGCAGAACTGAACCAGCCCAAGCCCTGGTCCGGTGTCAACGCCTTTCGCTCCGACCCGCTGGTGGTCGACATTACGTCCAGCATGCCGAAGACGCTGCGCGACGAGTTCGATGGGCTTGGGCGCTATGTGACTTCGCCCGAGGCGCAGGAACTGGCCCGGATGGCCAATGAAGGCGTGCCGAAGCTGAAGACGCACGGGCCGCGCGGGGAGCGCCTCGACGTCGTCGAGTTCCATCCCGCCTGGCATGCGCTGATGCGCCGATCCATGACGACCGGCCTGCATTCTTCCGCCTGGGA
This sequence comes from Sinorhizobium sp. P24N7, assembly GCF_042436655.1. Classification (NCBI taxonomy): domain Bacteria; kingdom Pseudomonadati; phylum Pseudomonadota; class Alphaproteobacteria; order Hyphomicrobiales; family Rhizobiaceae; genus Sinorhizobium; species Sinorhizobium sp. P24N7. Next base: position 18,355 of record NZ_JBHMIW010000018.1, read on the forward strand.
GAACCTGCCCGATGAGCGCGGCCGCTCGCACAAGGTAAGGGCGATCCGTTTCTATCTGACCGCGCAGCTCGAATGCGGCCATCTCTGCCCGCTGACGATGACGAGTGCCTCGGTCGCGGCGATTACCGCTTCCCCCGCCGTCCAGAAGGAATGGGCGCCGAAGATCCTCTCGCGCAAATATGATTCGTCCAATCGGCCGTGGATGCAGAAATCCGCGGTCACGATCGGCATGGGCATGACCGAGAAGCAGGGCGGCACGGATGTGCGCGCCAATACTTCCACGGCCGAACGGGTGGGGGAGGGCATTTATCGCCTCACCGGACACAAATGGTTCATGTCCGCGCCGATGAGCGACGCTTTCGTGATGCTGGCACAGACCCGGGAGGGGCTCGGCTGTTTCCTGGTCCCACGGCTGCTGGAGGACGGTGGGGCCAACGGTCTGCGTTTCCAGCGCCTGAAGGACAAGCTGGGCAACCGTTCCAATGCGTCCTCCGAGGTCGAGTTTTCCGACACTTTCGGTTTCCTGCTCGGTACGCCGGATGCCGGTATCCGTACGATCCTGGACATGGTGACGCTGACACGGCTCGACTGCGCGCTGGCTTCGGCCGGCATGATGCGCGCATCGCTCGCCGAAGCCGTCCATCATACCCGCGGCCGCAAGGTTTTCGGCAAAGCGCTTGTCAGCCAGCCGATGATGACCAGAGTGCTCGCTGACATGGCCTTGGATGTCGCGGCCGCAAGCGCGCTGTCGTTCCGCCTGGCCGAAGCCTTCGATAATGCCCATGGCAGCGCCGAGGACGCCGCTTACGCCCGCATCATGACGCCGGTCGCGAAATACTGGTGCTGCAAGATCGCCCCCGCGCTGATCTACGAGGCCATGGAGTGCATGGGCGGCAACGGCTATGTCGAGGAGCGGGCGCTTGCGCGCCACTACCGCGAAGCGCCGGTCAATGCGATCTGGGAAGGCTCCGGCAACGTTATGGCGCTCGACGTCCTGCGGGTGCTCGGGCGCCGCAAGGAACTGTTCGAGCAGCTCTTCGCAACGATCGGCCGCGATCTGGGTCCCGCCGGGCGCAAGACGATCGAGGTTCTGCGTGCCGCCATGTCGCTCTGCGAGCGCGACGAGGGCGCGGCACGCATGCTGGTCGAGCAACTGGCGCTGGCGGCGGCGGCTGCCGAACTCTACAGGCTCGGGGCCGGGCGCATCGCCGATGCGTTTCTGGAATCGCGCCTGGCCGCCGGCTGGCGCTCGACTTACGGCATGCTCGATTCGCGCTTCGATTCGGCCTATGTCCTCGATTTGCTCTATCCGGCCGCGACATAGCCCGTAACGAAGAGCACGAGCGGTATCGTCAGGAAGGAGGCCGCCGTCTGGATCGTGGCGACGGAGGCGTAAAGCTCCGCGTCACCCCCCATCTGTTTGGCCAGAAGATAGCCGTTCATGGCGGTGGGGACGGCCGCACCCACGGCGATGACGAGCAGGGCATCCCCCCGGATGCCGAGAAGCGCGCTGCCGCCCACCATGAACACCGGCATGACGATCAGCTTGAGCACGACCGCGAAGAGGGCTGGGATGCTCGGGCTCAAGGCGTCGGCGACCTTGAGGCCGGCCCCGACCAGGATCAGACCAAGCCCGAGCGAAGCGCTCGCCAGCATGTCGACCGCCGTCATCACCGGCTCATAGAGTTCGATGCCCGTCAAATTGAACAATATCCCGAGCGCCGACGAGATGATCAGGGGATTGGTGATGATCTTCAAAAAGAAAAAACCGATGCCACGGCTGCCGCCGCCGAACCAGGTCAGAACGGCGATATTGTAGAAATTGATCGGGATGATGAGCAGTGCCATGACGAGGGCCGTCAGGCTGAGTCCAACCGCGCCGAAGAGTTTTTCAGCGACCGCCAGTGCAATGAAGGCATTCCATCGCGTGGCCGTCTGGAAGACCGACGTGAAGGTGGGGCCCGAAATGCCGCTCCGACGCAGCAGAGGCCAGGCCGAGAGGAGGGCGGCCGACATCAATGTCACGCTGCCGACCGTAGCGACGGCCGTAGCATCGGCCTCGAGCCCGGCCAAGTCCGCCTTCGCCAGCGTCGAGAAGAGCAGCGCGGGAAAGAGAAAATAATAGCCGAACTGCTCGAGCCCGATCCATAGCCCCTGGTCGACAAGCGTAGAGCGCCGGAGCGCGACACCAAGGATCACCAGCAGGAAGACGGGCAGAATGCTTTCGAAGACGATGGTCATCAGGGCTCCAGGCAGGTTCACGCACGTAGCGCCGCGCGTTCTTATGAGGTGCGCAGAACTCGCTGTAGGCCGCTGGACCGGCGGCCGCAAGCCGCCTTTCACCGTGAATATTAACCTTAACAAATGGTTTACGTTGCGCTTCTGCCTCCGAGGCGGAGATACTGGCGGTGCGATTTTTTCAAGGATGGAACGGAGCGGCCGGTGAGAGCTGCCTTGCTGATCATCATGGTGATGTTTTTTGCCGGCCTGGCGCTCGACATAGCGAGCCTCGCGGCCGTCCTGACCACGTTCGTCCTGCTTGATCGTGCGATCAGCTCGCTTCTGCGCGGCCATCAGCCGGAGAGGGGCGCTTCATGAAGTGGTTGCTCATCTTCTGGGGCGGTCCCGTGATGCTGCTTACGGGCTGGTACGGGCTCTCCTATTACGACATGAGCTTCGGCGTCTTCATGCTGACGCGGGAGGCGCATGAGCTCGTCTTCCGGGTTTACGGGAAAATCCTGGGAATGCCGCCGGAAACCATTCCGCCGCTCGTCGCCCGGGCCATGATCGTCGACAGCCTGATCGTGTTCGGACTTGTCGCGCTCAGGAAGCGGCGGCAGATCGCGGCCTGGTATCGGCGCCGTTACGGTGCGTCACGATCGCCGGAAGCGCCTCTCGCCAGCGATGCCAATCTATCGAGCGCCCCCTGAAGAATGAAGGAAGCGGCTGCCGAGTCGATACGTTCGGCCCGCTTTTTACGCGATACGTCCATTTCGATCAGTACCCGCTCGGCTGCCACCGTCGACAGGCGTTCGTCCCATAGGACGAAGGGGATGTCCGTCTTTTCCCCCATATTGCGCACGAAGGCACGCGTCGCCTGGCAGCGCGGCCCCTCGGATCCGTCCATGTTCACCGGCAAGCCGATGATGAAGGCCGCAATCCCTTCCTTCTCCGCAAAGGCCAGGAGCGCCTGCGCGTCGGCGCCGAACTTGACGCGGCGGATCACATCGCGCGGCGTCGCAAAGCGCCGCCCCAGATCGGAAACCGAAAGGCCGATCGTTTTCGTCCCGAGATCCAGGCCGGCCACCGACCGATAGGGCGGCAGCCGCTCCGCGAGTTCCTCCATCGTGAGAATTGCCATGGGATTTACCGATTCGATCTTTCCAGTGCGCTGGTCTGATCCATATGCTTGTCCTAGACATAAATCGAACGATTTTATCGCCCGACTCGTCCGGGGTGCCGCGCGCGATCTGAGGAGAACATCATGAACATCAAATGGCTGGGACATTCCGCCTTCCACATCGAAACGGCGAAAGCCAAAATCCTGATAGATCCGTTTTTCACCGGCAATCCCGCCTTTCGGGACGAGGAGCGCAAGGCCGCAACGGCGGGACTGACCCACATTCTGCTCACCCACGGCCACGGCGACCACGTCGGCGACACCGTTGCCATAGCCAAGGAAACGGGGGCGACGGTCCTTGCCAATTTCGACCTCTGCATGTGGCTCGGCCGGCAGGGTATTTCGAAGCTGGAGCCGGGCAATACGGGCGGAACCATCCGGCTCGGGGGCTTCACGGCCACATTCGTCAACGCGCTGCACTCGTCGGCGCAGATCACCGACGACGGCGTTTCGCATTCGCTCGGCAACGCCAATGGCCTTGTTCTCCATTTCGACGACGAGCCGACGCTGTATCACATGGGCGACACGGACATCTTCTCCGACATGGCGCTCGTGCAGGAACTGCACGAGCCGGAAATCGGCATCGTGCCGATCGGCGACCGTTTCACCATGGGCGGTGCCGTGGCCGCGCTCGCATGCCAGCGTTACTTCAAGTTCAACACGGCGATCCCTTGCCACTATGGCTCCTTCCCGATCATCGACCAGACGCCGGAGACCTTCGTTGCGGGCATGGACGGCGCCTCGACATTGGTCGCCACCCCCGAGGTCGGTGGCGCAGTAACCCTCTGAAGAGGAGCGCGGCCGAACCGGAAACCGGTCAGCGCTATTCGCGAGTTGCACGTTGTGCAACTCGCCTTTATAGCGGGGGAAACTTTGCGATACCGGAGACGATCATGTCCGTAGACCTTGCCACCGTGAAGCGCGTCGCGCGCCTTGCCCGCATCGCCGTCAGCGATGAGGAAGCCGAGCGGATGACCGGCGAACTCAACGGTATCCTGGGCTTCGTCGAGCAGCTCTCCGAAGTGGATGTCGACGGAGTCGAGCCGATGACGTCGGTGATGCCGATGAAGATGAAAAAGCGCGACGACATCGTCGCGGATGGTGACAAGGCGGACGACATTGTCGCCAACGCGCCGAACTCGGATCGCAACTTCTTCCTCGTTCCGAAGGTGGTCGAATAACCACCCGCCGTCCGCCCCGCCGTTTTGAATGCGAAAGTCCGATTGCACCATGACCGACCTTACGAGCCTCACGATCGCCGAAGCCCGCGCGAAGCTTTCCGCCAAGGAGATCACCGCGGTCGAGTTGACCGACGCCTATCTTGCCGCGATCGAGGCAGCCAACCAGACGATCAACGCCTATGTCGCCGTCACGCCGGAAAAGGCGCGCGAGATGGCGAAGGCATCGGACGCCCGCATCGCGGCCGGTAAGGCCGGCGCGCTCGAGGGCATCCCGCTTGGTATCAAGGATCTCTTCGGCACGGAGGGCATCCACACGCAGGCATGCAGCCACATACTCGACGGCTTCGAGCCGCGCTACGAGTCGACCGTGACCCAGAACCTCTGGAACGACGGCGCCGTCATGCTCGGCAAGCTTAACATGGACGAGTTCGCCATGGGCTCGTCTAACGAGACCTCCTATTACGGACCTGTCAAGAACCCGTGGCGCGCTAAAGGCTCGAATCTGGACCTGGTTCCGGGCGGCTCTTCCGGCGGGTCTGCCGCCGCGGTCGCGGCGCGCCTTTGCGCCGGCGCCACCGCGACCGATACCGGCGGTTCGATTCGCCAGCCGGCGGCGTTCACCGGCACCGTCGGCATCAAGCCGACCTATGGCCGCTGCTCGCGCTGGGGCGTCGTCGCCTTCGCCTCGTCGCTCGACCAGGCGGGCCCGATCGCCCGCGACGTGCGCGATGCGGCGGTCCTGTTGAAGTCGATGGCGAGCATCGATCCGAAGGACACGACCTCCGTCGATCTGCCGGTGCCGGACTACGAAGCCTCGATCGGCCAGTCGATCAAGGGGATGCGGATCGGCATTCCGAAGGAATACCGCGTCGACGGCATGCCGGAGGATATCGAGGCGCTCTGGCAGCAGGGCATCGCCTGGCTCAGGGACGCAGGCGCCGAAATCGTCGATATCTCGCTGCCGCATACGAAATACGCGCTGCCCGCTTACTACATCGTCGCTCCGGCCGAAGCGTCGTCCAACCTCGCGCGTTACGACGGCGTTCGCTACGGCCTGCGCGTCGACGGCAAGGACATCATCGACATGTATGAGAAGACGCGCGCCGCCGGCTTCGGGCAGGAGGTCAAGCGTCGTATCATGATCGGCACCTATGTGCTTTCCGCCGGCTATTACGATGCCTATTACCTGCGCGCGCAGAAGGTCCGGACTTTGATCAAGCGCGACTTCGAGCTCGCCTTCCGGGCGGGTGTCGATGCGATCCTGACGCCGGCCACGCCGTCCTCCGCCTTCGGCATTGCCGACGAGGACCTCGCATCCGATCCGGTGAAGATGTACCTGAACGACATCTTCACCGTGACGGTGAACATGGCCGGCCTTCCGGGCATTGCGGTGCCGGGCGGGCTCGACCGCAAGGGGCTGCCGCTCGGTCTGCAGCTCATCGGCAAGCCCTTCGAGGAAGAAACGCTGTTCAAGACGGCCCATGTCATCGAACAGGCAGCCGGCCGCTTCACGCCGTCCAAATGGTGGTGACGGCGTAAAGAGGCGTAAGCCGTCGAAATCGCGGCAATACCGACCGCATCGGACACCGGAGACGATATCTCCGGCATCCGGTGCAATTCGGATCGCCGACGCTCAGCGGTTGTTGAGCTCCGATCTGACCAGATGCAGTCCGCGTTCGGTGATGCGATAGGGCTTACCGGCCGACGACTTGATCGCTCTCTTTCGTTTCAGCTTACGGAAAAGCTCGAGATCGACACCGGGATAGACCCAGCCGTCTCTCGTAAAGCAGCGAACGTCCGCGATCGCCTTGCCTTCGCGGGTGATTTCAATGCGGCCGCCCTGGGCCAAATGGTGAAGAATGCGCTGTTCGGCGCGTGAAATGTCCATCGTTGGAGTGTTCCGGAATGGCGTTCGTCAGAACGCAGGAAAACGTTCCGTTCTTCGTGAGAAGAGCGGGGTTTACGTTTCCGGCCCATGCACGCTTTTCAGTGGAAGCGGGCAGGGCCCTTACCGGGACTCAGACTGATGGAACATAAAGACTCCTGTCGGATATCGCGCTTTCTAGGAGATCGCCGCGCAATCGTCAAGGTTGCAATGACCGGCTGCGAGAGCCGGCATTGTCCAGTGCCCCATGTGCGGCCGCGCCTTACAAGCTTGCACCGTGGGATCAATTGCTCTACCGAGAAACCACGAATTCAGGCTTCAAAGAAGAGCATGACATGAGCATCGTCGACGTCCGCACTCCTGATCCGAAACGCTTCATTCCAGGCGCCACCGGCGACTGGGAGGTCATCATCGGCATGGAAGTCCATGCGCAGGTGCTGAGCAATTCGAAGCTGTTCTCCAGTGCGTCGACCGAGTTCGGGTCCGAGCCGAACGCCAATGTGTCGCTGGTCGATGCCGCAATGCCGGGCATGCTTCCGGTCATCAACGAGGAATGCGTCAAGCAGGCCGTGCGCACCGGCCTCGGCTTGAAGGCAAAGATCAACAATCGCTCGATCTTCGACCGGAAGAACTATTTCTATCCGGACCTGCCGCAGGGCTATCAGATCTCGCAATACAAGGATCCGATCGTCGGCGAAGGCAAGATCATCATTTCCGTCGGTCCGGATCGCCAGGGGCAGTTCGAAGACGTCGAGATCGGCATCGAGCGCCTGCATCTGGAGCAGGATGCCGGCAAGTCTATGCACGACCAGCATCCCGCCATGTCCTATGTCGACCTCAACCGGTCGGGCGTCGCGCTGATGGAGATCGTCTCGAAGCCGGACCTGCGGTCGTCGGACGAGGCGAAAGCCTATCTCACCAAGCTCCGCTCGATCCTGCGTTATCTCGGCACCTGCGACGGCAATATGGACGAGGGCTCGATGCGCGCGGACGTCAACGTCTCGGTTCGCCGCCCGGGCGAAGCTTTCGGCACGCGCTGCGAAATCAAGAACGTCAACTCGATCCGCTTCGTCGGCCAGTCGATCGAATACGAGGCCCGTCGCCAGATCGCCATCCTCGAAGACGGCGGCGCGATCGACCAGGAGACCCGTCTCTTCGATGCCAACAAGGGCGAGACCCGCTCCATGCGTTCGAAAGAAGAGGCGCACGACTACCGCTACTTCCCCGATCCGGATCTCCTGCCGCTCGAGTTCGACGATGCCTTCGTGGAAGCTCTCAAGGCCGATCTTCCCGAATTGCCGGACGACAAGAAGGAACGCTTCGTTCGCGATCTCGGTCTGTCCGTTTACGATGCGTCCGTTCTCGTCTCGGAAAAGGCGATTGCCGATTACTTCGAAGCCGTGGCCGAAGGCCGTGACGGCAAGGCGGCGGCGAACTGGGTGATCAACGATCTTCTCGGCGCGCTGAACAAGGCCGGAAAGACCATCGAGGAAACGCCGGTCTCGCCGGCGCAGCTCGGCGGTATCATCGATCTCATCAAGGACGGCACCATTTCCGGCAAGCTCGCAAAGGATCTCTTCGAAATCCTCTGGAGCGAGGGAGGCGATCCGGCCGAGATCGTCGAGAGCCGCGGTATGAAGCAGGTCACCGACACCGGTGCGATCGAGAAGGCGGTCGACGAGATCATCGCCGCCAATCCCGACCAGGTTGAAAAAGCCAAGGCGAAGCCGTCGCTGGCCGGCTGGTTCGTCGGGCAGGTGATGAAGGCAACCGGCGGCAAGGCCAATCCGCAGGCGGTGCAGGCCCTCGTAAAATCCAAGCTCGGCATCGAGGAGTGACGATGTTCTTCGTCCGTACCGCGAGCGAGCGCGACCTCGAAAAGGTTCGCGCTCTGCTTGCCGAGACGTGGCACGCGACCTACGATACGTTCTACGGTGTCGAAAAGGTCAATGAACTGACGGCGAAGTGGCATTCCGTCGAGGCCCTTCGCGCGCGCTTGCAGCGCAAGCACTCCGAGTTTGTCGTCGCCGACAACGGCAGCGAACTTGCCGGGATGGGCTATGCCGCCATGTCCGAGTCGCTGGAAAAGACAGCCGTGTTGCACCAGCTCTATGTGCTGCCGAAGTATCAACGCCATGGCGTCGGTCGCGACATGTTCGCCGAGCTCGAGACCTGCTTCCCGGATGCGGAACGCATGCGGGTGGAAGTGGAGCCGCAGAACCTGCACGCGCTCGCCTTTTATCGCGCGCACGGATTTGTGGAAGTCGCAAAAACATCCAGTTGCGGCGACGAGCAGTCCGGCATACCGGCGCTCATCCTCGAAAAGCGTCTTTCCTGACCTTTGACGCCGCTCGCATCGATGCGACACACCCGCTTCGGCCGCCAGATGCAGGTGAAATGCCCCGCAGCCAAGAGCGGAATCACTGGACAAGCCGGAAGCGGCACGGCATAAGCGGGGGCGAGATTTTGACATCCGGCTGGCTCCCATCGGCCGGTAAAGGACGATGCCTATGAAGCTCCTGCTGCAGATTTTCACCTGGTGGAACGGACAGACGATCGGTACCCGGTTTCACACCTGGCGCCATGGCCAGCGCGTCGGGGAAGACGAGTTCGGCAACGTCTACTATCAGGGCGGCACGGACTCCGAGGGCCGGACGCGGCGTTGGGTGATCTACAACGGCCCTGCCGAGGCGTCTGCGATCCCGCCGGGCTGGCATGGCTGGATGCACCACCGCACCGACGTCTCCCCCGCCGACGAGAAATATGTCGTACGCGAGTGGCAGAAGCCCCACCGCGCCAACCCGACCGGCACGCCCGGTGCCTATCGGCCGAAGGGGTCGATTGCCGGCGCCGGTAAGCGCCCGCGTGTGACCGGCGACTACGACGCCTGGACGCCGCGCTCCTGAGCCTGGGCTCTTTGGGTATCATCCCGCGACATGCGGGACGATCACGGCGCAGCCACATTTCGGGTTTAGCGCCTGAAGTCCATCCGGGACTAACAGCAATGTGCGGGGGATTGGCGGTAATGGCGGGTTTCTGTCTGCGGGATTTGATTGGCCGGGGAGGGCGGTTTGCTGCCATTGCCCTTCTCCTTGCCGCTCCGGTGACGTCTGCCGTCGAAACTGCGCAGGCGGCGCGCCTTTCCAACGCCGTCGCGGTCTTCTCCGGCATCGACAAGATCACCGGCCGCATCACCAGTTTTGACGTCTATATCGGCGAAACGGTGCAATTCGGTGCGCTGCAGGTAACGCCGCGCGTCTGCCACAGCCGCGACGAAACGGAAGCGCCGAAGACGACCACTTTTGTGGAGGTGGACGAAATCACGCTCGACCGGAAGATCCGCCGCATCTTCACCGGCTGGATGTTTGCCGACAGCCCGGGGCTCAATGCGGTCGAGCACCCCGTCTATGACGTTTGGCTGCAGTCCTGCAAGACCTCGTCGGACGTCCCCCCGCCGGACACGGCGGCAAAGCAATAGAGCACTTGGCAAGGCGCCTCCTGCGATCCTTCTCTCTTTGCCTGCCACTCACCGGAGCGACGCAAAGCGTAAGCCTTTCCTTGAGAAGGCATGATCCTCAGAATTCGAGATTTGGCGAAGCTATGGCTTTCGCGAGCAGAACTTCGTACTGAGCCTTGGGCACGTCGACTGCGCCGAAGGACTTCAGGTGTTCGGTCGTGAATTGCGTGTCGAGGAGCCGAAATCCCTTGGACCTCAATCGCTCGACCAGATGGACGAGGCAGATCTTCGATGCGTCGGTGCGCCGCGAGAACATGCTCTCGCCGAAAAAGGCTGCGCCGAGTGAAACGCCGTAGAGCCCGCCGACGAGTACGTCTCCCTCCCATGCCTCGACGCTGTGCGCATGGCCCATTTGGTGCAGGGCCGCATAGAGGGAGCGGATCGTGTCGTTGATCCAGGTCGTCGGCCTGTCCCGTGCGGGCTGAGCGCACCCCTCCATGACCTCGGCGAAGGCCGTATCGAAGCGAATGTCGAAGGGACGTCTGCGGATCGCCTTGGCGAGGCTGCGCGAGACGTGAAACCGGTCCAGCGGGATGATGCCGCGGATCTCGGGCTCGACCCAGAAAAGTTCAGGATCGTCGGCCGAGTCGGCCATGGGGAAGAGGCCGATCGAGTAGGCGCGCAACAACATGTCCGGCGTGATATCCGGTTGTTTGCTGCGCGTCTCCTTCAATGTCGTATCCTATGCGGATGTTGTGGCCAGATGGTGCTCCAGCCAATGGATATCATAATCGCCGTTTGCGATATCCTGATTGTTGATCAGGTCCTGAAAAAGGGGAAGAGTCGTCTTGATGCCGTCGATGACAAATTCATCGAGTACGCGGCGCAGCCGCATCATGCATTCGACGCGCGTCCGGCCGTGGACGATCAGCTTACCAATCAGGCTGTCATAGTAGGGGGGGATACGGTAACCCTGATAGGCGCCGCTGTCGACGCGCACACCGAGGCCACCCGGGGCGTGGAAATGCGTGATCGTGCCCGGAGAAGGAACGAAGGTGCGCGGATCTTCGGCATTGATGCGGCATTCGATGGCGTGACCGGAGAAGACGATATCTTCCTGCTTGGCAGAGAGGCCGGCTCCGGACGCCACGCGAATCTGCTCGTGCACGAGGTCGATCCCGGTGATCGCTTCGGTAATCGGGTGTTCGACCTGCAGGCGCGTGTTCATCTCGATGAAGTAGAACTCGCCGTTCTCGTAGAGGAACTCGATCGTGCCGGCGCCGCGATATTTCAACTTCTTCATCGCCTCGGCGCAGATTTGACCGATCTTCATGCGCTGTTCGACGTTCAGGGCCGGGGAATTGGCTTCTTCCCAGACCTTCTGATGGCGGCGCTGCAGCGAGCAGTCGCGTTCACCGAGATGGATCGCATTGCCCTCGCCATCCCCGACGACCTGGATTTCGATATGGCGCGGCTTGCCGAGAAACTTCTCCATGTAGACCGCGTCGTTGCCGAATGCGGCTGCCGCTTCGGAACGTGCCGTCGCAACCGCGTTTTCGAGTTCCTCCTCGGTGCGGGCGACCTTCATGCCGCGGCCACCGCCACCCGCCGTCGCCTTGATCAGCACGGGGAATCCGATCTGGCGGGCGATCTCCAGGGCGTTCTCCGGCTTCACTTCGCCATCGGAGCCCGGAACCACCGGAATGCCGAGTTCTTCCGCCGTCTTCTTGGCGGTGATCTTGTCGCCCATGAGGCGGATGTGCTCGGCAGTCGGTCCGATGAAAGTGATGCCGTGCGCATCGAGGATATCGGCGAACTTGGCGTTCTCCGAGAGGAAGCCGTAACCCGGATGCACCGCATCCGCACCGGTGATCTCACAGGCGGCAACGATCTGATGGATGTTCAGGTAGCTCTCGCGCGAAGGCGGCGGGCCGATGCAGACGCTCTCGTCGGCGAGCCGGACATGCATGGCGTCGCTGTCCGCCGTCGAGTGCACGGCCACGGTCGCGATGCCGAGCTCCTTGCAGGCGCGCAGGACGCGCAGAGCAATTTCGCCGCGATTGGCAATGAGGATTTTCGAGATCATCGCCACCGTGCCCTATTCGATCACGATCAGGGGTTCGCCATATTCGACCGGAGCGGCGTCCTGCACGAGAATTTCCGTCACCTTGCCGGAGCGGGGGGCCGGAATCTGGTTCATCGTCTTCATTGCCTCGATGATCAGGATCGTCTGACCTTCCTTTACCACCGCACCGACTTCGATGAAGGGGCGGGAGCCCGGAGCCGGGGCGAGATAGGCGGTGCCGACCATGGGGGCCGTCACTGCGTTCTTGGCATTGTGACCGCCTTCGGCGGCACCCTGGGGCGCACCAGCCGGCTGGCCGGCGGCGACGGCGGGCGGCACCTGGTAGGCGGGCATCGCCGGCATGGACATGGCAACAGGCGTGCCGTTCCGCGAAACGCGGATGCGCAGATCGTCCTGCTCCACTTCGATCTCGGTGAGGTCGGTATCGTTAAGGATATTGGCGAGATCACGGATCAGCGCCTGATCGATACCCGGTTTCTTTTCAGCCATGGGATATGAGCCTCGTGTTCTTCTTATTTGGATTTTTCCGTCAGGTTCTTTAACGCATGCAGCGCCAGAATGTAACTCTGTGCGCCGAAACCGCAGATAACGCCTTTGACGGCTGGCGCGATCATCGACTTGTGCCGGAATTCTTCGCGCGCATGAATATTGGAAAGATGCAGCTCCACCACAGGGACGGTGATCGCCCGAATGGCATCGTGCATGGCGATGGAGGTGTGTCCGTAGGCGGCGGGATTGATGGCGATGCCGACTGCCTTTTCGCCAGCCTCGTGTAACCAGTCGACCAACGTGCCTTCATGGTTCGACTGCCGGAAGTCGACGTCGAAGCCGAGGTGTCTGGCCTCCTCCTTGCACATCGCTTCGATGTCGGCAAGCGTCTTGCCGCCATAGATACCCGGTTCGCGTTTGCCGAGCGCGTTCAGGTTTGGGCCGTTCAGCACAAAGATAGTCGAAGGCATAAGGGAATCCGGTCCGGTGATGGAGGGTTACCTATAGACTGATGGTTCCCCGAGGAAAAGCCCCCTGGGTACCAGCGGGCTTTGTCCACAAGTCGTGCTGTTCCGATAGGGGTTGTGGCCGGCCGGCCGTCAGCAGACGGTCTTGCCGCACGCACGCATGTTGGCGACTTTCTGTTCGATCTCTGGCGCCCCGACAGCGCCGAAGACCGCCTCGTTGCCGACGACATAGGAAGGCGTTCCCGTGATGCCGAGCTCGTTGGCGAGCGTATAGGCTTCGCGCATCGAGGCATCATACGGCCCGTCATCCATCTTTTCGCGCAACTGCGCTTCCGTCACGCCGAGCTTGGCCGCAACGGCGATCGCGGTTTCCTCCGTCGCGCGCTCCTCTCCCCCGAGCAGGGCGCGATGGAAATCGCCGTATTTCTCTGGTGCGATCACGCGGAAGGCGGCGCTGACCTTGTGGGCCGCGAGCGAGTCCGGCCCGAGAATTGGGAGCTCCTTGAGAACGAAGCGGACATTCTTGTCCTTGGCGAGGATGTCGTCCATGTCGGAGAGAGCCCGTTTGCAATAGCCGCAGTTGTAATCGAAGAACTCGACGATCGTCACATCGCCGTCCGGATTGCCGAGGGCAATGTCGTAGGCAGAGTTGAAGATCGCCTTCTTGTTGTCGGCGATTGCCGCCTGAGCGGTTTCCTGCTGCTTGGCCCGCTGCTTGGAGGTGAGGGCTTCCTGCACTTCCAGCATGATCTCCGGATTGGCGAGCAGGTACTCCTTGATGAAGGCGCCGAATTCCTCCTTCTGCTTGGCATCGAGCGCCGCCGCGGGACCGGGCAGGGCGACGCCGGCAGCAAGCGCGATCAGGGATGCTGCGGCAATCATCTTCATCTTGAGCGTCATTCTTTCCTCGTGGTCTGCTGTTCTATGTCGGTCGTAGGCTCCGCACGCTTGCGTCAATGCGCCAGTTTGAAGACGACGACAAGTCCCGGCTTGCGCCGACTGGTTGAAGCATAGGGCGTGGCGGAGGGAAACGAAACGGCAAAATCGGCCGAATTGCGGCGTTCGCGGACTTGTGAAGCCGCGAGCGATGGGGCAAAGGGCATCAAGAAACTCGCGAGGACCTTCCTTTGGCACAGATGTCGAAACGTAGCGCAGTCGAGCCGTTCCACGCCATGGATGTGCTGGCCGAGGCCACGCGGCGGCGCGATTCCGGCCATCCGGTCATATCCATGGCGGTCGGTCAGCCCGCGCATCCGGCCCCGAAAGCGGCACTCGATGCAGCAAGGAGGGCACTCGATCACGGTCGGCTCGGCTATACGGACGCTCTTGGCACACTCTCCCTGAAGAGGGCGATTGCCGCTCACTATCACAGCCGACACGGCATCACGTTCGATCCGCAGCGGATTGCGGTGACGACCGGATCGTCGGCCGGGTTCAATCTCGCTTTTCTCGCCCTGTTCGATCCGGGCGATCGCGTGGCTATCGCCCGCCCGGGCTATCCCGCCTATCGCAACATCATGGCCGCGCTCGGGCTCGAAGTGGTCGAGATCGAAGCCAATGCCGATGCCGGCTTCACTTTGACCCCGGACAGCCTGGAGCGCGCCGCCGCACGGGGCGGAAAACCGTTGAAGGGCGTGCTTCTCGCAAGCCCGGCGAACCCGACGGGAACGGTGACCGGCAAGGCGCAGCTGAAGGCGCTCGCCGATTATTGCCGGGACTACTCGATCGCCTTCATTTCCGATGAGATCTATCACGGCCTTACTTTCGCCGGGGAGGAGACGACGGCGCTTGAAGTCGCCGACGACGCCGTCGTGATCAACTCCTTCTCCAAATATTACTGTATGACCGGTTGGCGCATCGGCTGGATGGTTCTGCCCGAGGCGCGGGTGCGTGCCTTCGAGCGCATCGCGCAGAGCCTCTATATTTCGCCGCCGGAGCTGTCACAGATTGCCGCGGAGGCGGCTCTCGGCGCGTATGAGGAGCTCGACGGCTACAAGCGTGCCTATGCCGCGAACCGGGCACTGCTGCTCGAACGGCTGCCGCAGATCGGCTTTTCGATCGCCTCGCCGATGGACGGCGCATTTTACGCCTATGCGGATGTCAGCCGCTTCACCAATGACAGCATGGCCTTCGCCCGTCGGATGCTGGCCGAGATCGACGTCGCGGCAACGCCCGGCTTCGACTTCGATCCCGTCGAAGGGCATCGCACCATGCGCTTTTCCTATGCGGGCGCGGCTATCGAGATGGAGGAGGCGATGAACCGCATCGCGCGCTGGCTGGCCTAAGGCATATCGAGATTCGGGCCGCCCGCGGCGCTTGTTTGATTTCCTCATTCCTGTGCTTGTCACAGGAATGAGGGTAGCGCCGCGTCTGCGGCGCGGGAAGCGTTCTTTCAGCCCAAGGACTTGGTCTGGCTGGATTCCTGTGACGAGCACAGGAATGAGGGACCGGGGATGTGCGGCTACTACATCGAAGCGAAGCGGGACGCTGTATACGGGCGTGACCCGGGACCTCCGCGCCGCCTCGCTATCTTCACGGCACCCTCTCTACCCTCATCCCTGTGCTCGTCACAGGGATCCAGCAGCGCCGCGTCTGCGGCGCGGGAAGCGTTCTTTCAGCCCAAGGACTTGGGCTGGCTGGATTCCTGTGACAAGCACAGAAATGAGGAAATCAAACAAGCCGTCGCGGGTAGTTGCGCCGGGTTTTACCAGTTGCCGGGGTCTGCGGTGTGATCGACACTGGCAAACTCATCTGCCTCTTTCCGGTCCAGTGTCAGGTTGGTTGCGAGCTTCGTTTCATCCGTGACCGAATAATGCAAAGGGGCCGGCCCGTTGGTCAGTTGCTGATACATGAGCAAGGCAGCTTCCTCGGCAGTGTCGGCTTCAAACTCTTCCGTAACGATGACTGTGAACTTGTGCATGGCCTCGTCCTCCCTCTGGAAAGTATAGAGCGGGATAAGGAAAACTATGTGCGGCTTTCCGTCCGGAAAGGGCGGAGTTTTTCAATGGGGCAGCTCACACCTGAGCCGCCACACGTCCCGGCCATGAAAAAGCCCGGATCGCTCCGGGCTATTTCTTTGCTTCTTAGAAGAAACCGCGGCGCTGCCACCAGCCGCCCTTTTTGGGTTTTGCCGGCTCCTCTTCGCCCTCGCTTTTGCTGGACGTCACGACCGGCTCGGTAGCGATCGCCGACAGATCCCGGTTTGCGCGCGCGGGCTTTGCGCCTTCCAGATCGGCAACAGCTTCCTCCACCGCCTCAGGGGCGGCTTCGGGTGTTTCGGGTTGGGACTCAACGGCCTTTTCGGCTCCTTCGTCGACACTCTCGGCCGGCTCCTCGGCCTTGACTGCTTTCTTGCGGCTGCGCCGGGGTTTTGCCGGTTTCGGCTCCTCCGCTGCTGCCTCGACGGCAGCGGCTGCCGCGATATCCGGCGACGTCTCCTCGGCTGCCGCGGCTGGGAGGACTTCCGCCTCTGCGTCGTCACCGGCCGCTTCGCCGGCTTCTGCAGCCACGCCGGCCTCGCCCTCGGCTTCAGCAAGTTCATCCTGACGACTGCGGCGGCCGCCACGCTTGCCGCGGCGGCGACGCTTGCGCTTCTGCTCGCTATCGCCATTCAGGGCATCCGTGGCGTCGCCTTCATCCTCGGCATCGTCCACTGCGCCTTCATCGCCGGTCTCGTCCTCAGCCGCGTCGGCGGCCTCAGCGAAGGCTTCGTCCGCCCCCTGACCCGTGCCCTTGCCGCGCCGGCGGCGACGACGCTTGCGCTTGCGGCCGCCTTGTTCGTCGGTCTGACCCTTTTTCTGGTCCTGACGCTCGGCAGCAATCTCTTCCGCTTCCTCTTCGTCGGTCTCCTCCTCGATGAGGACCTCTTCTTCGTCTTCCGGCTCCGGCTCGAACTGCAGGATCTGGTCGATCCTCACCGGATTTTCGACCGGTTCACCGCGATCGATCGCGAAGTGCTGCGCACCGACATGGGCGTCCGCTTCGATGAAGATGGAGACACCGAAGCGCTGTTCGTAGTCCGTGATCGAACTGCGCTTCTGATTGAGCAGGTAGAGCGCGATATCGGGTGTCGTGCGCACGCTGATGTCGTGCGTGGTGTTCTTGAGCAGATGTTCCTCGATGCCGCGCAGGACATGCAGGGCAACGGAGGATTGCGAACGGATATGGCCCGTACCGTTACAGTGCGGGCAGGTCTGCATCGTGCTTTCCAGCACCGAGGCGCGAATGCGCTGGCGAGACATTTCGAGCAGGCCGAAATGCGAGATGCGGCCGACCTGGATACGGGCCCGATCGTTCTTCAGGCAATCCTTGAGCTTCTTCTCGACGGAGCGGTTGTTCCGCTTCTCTTCCATGTCGATGAAGTCGATCACGATCAGGCCGGCAAGGTCGCGAAGGCGCAATTGCCGCGCTACTTCCTCGGCTGCCTCGAGATTCGTCTGGAGAGCCGTATCCTCGATCGAGTGCTCGCGTGTCGAACGACCGGAGTTCACATCGATGGAAACCAGAGCTTCGGTCTGGTTGATGATGATGTAGCCGCCAGACTTCAGCGTCACCTGCGGCTGCAGCATGCGATCGAGCTGCGCTTCGATGCCGGAGCGGGAGAAGATCGGATGCACGTCGCGATAGGGCTGCACGACCTTTGCGTGGCTCGGCATCAGCATCTTCATGAAGCCCTTGGCTTCCTTGTAGCCTTCCTCGCCCGAAACGACGATCTCGCTGATGTCCTTGTTGTAGAGATCGCGGATCGATCGCTTGATAAGGCTGCCCTCCTCGTAGACGAGGCAGGGGGCAGTAGAGTTCAGCGTCAGCGTGCGGACGTTCTCCCACAGCCGCATGAGGTATTCGAAGTCGCGCTTGATCTCGACTTTCGTGCGATTGGCCCCGGCGGTGCGCAGGATCACACCCATTCCCTGCGGCACGTCGAGACCGCGGGCGATTTCCTTCAGACGCTTGCGGTCCTGCAGGTTGGTGATCTTGCGCGAAATACCGCCGCCGCGCGCCGTGTTCGGCATGAGAACGGAGTAGCGGCCTGCGAGCGAAAGATAGGTCGTGAGTGCCGCACCCTTGTTGCCGCGCTCTTCCTTTGCGACCTGAACCAGCAGGATCTGCCGGCGCTTGATCACTTCCTGAATGCGGTATTGCTTGCGCGGCTTGCGGATATGACGATCCGCCACCTCTTCCATGGCATCTTCGGCGCCGACGGATTCGATGATTTCCTTTTCGCCGTCGTGATTGTCGTCGTCATCGTCGTCGTCACGCTGACGACGCGCGTCGATATCCTCGGAGATCGAATCGGTATCGACCACCGCGGCCATTTCGTTCTTGTCGCCTTCACCGTCTTCCGACGGGCCGCCTTCAGGCGCCACGGGCTCTTCGCCGGCCTTCGGCTTTGCGCGGCGGGTACGCTTCGGCTTGGCCTTGGCCTTCGGCTTCTCCGCAGCGGCCTCGGCGGCCTCGGCGGCTTCTCCGGCTGCCTCGGCGGCTTCGGCCTGTGCCACGACTTCGGCAACCGTATCGCCGGCCGGCGCGGATTTCTGTTCCGCCACGGTGTCGTTCGGCTCGTCATCGTCGCGGCGGGCCTCTTCGGCTTCCGCCTTCAACAGGGCCTGACGATCGGCGAGGGGGATCTGGTAGTAGTCGGGATGGATTTCGGCGAAGGCCAGAAACCCGTGGCGATTGCCGCCGTAATCGACGAAGGCCGCCTGGAGCGACGGCTCCACTCTGGTTACCTTCGCCAGGTAGATATTGCCGCGGATCTGCTTCTTATGTTCCGATTCGAAATCGAATTCTTCTATGCGGTTCCCGCGTACGACAACGACGCGCGTCTCCTCTGAGTGAGACGCATCGATAAGCATTTTCTCTGCCATCTAAGCTGTGCTCCTCGGCGCGGCGGGACGACAGACAGAGTGCCTTTTTCAAGAAGGCTGTCGAAGACGTCGGAGGCTGCGCCGGATATGAAAGGTCCTGTTTGGCGCAGGCGATGGTGCAGCAGCCAGACGGCAGCCGGAACGCTGGGGTCCCGGGGCCGCTCTACTTCTGACCGATACTGCTGAGTCACATCAAAGACCAAACAAGAATGCCAATGTCCTGGACCTCTGGAAGAGGCCCGATGAATGCGCCCGCTTGCGGGCATCCGGTGAAATTCACCATCAAGAACTCCGGCCACCGCCGGAAATTTGCGAACCAGTATACGGAGGAGGAAATGCGGCGACGGCGGATGAATTCCTGCGGCCGCGGAAGCTTGATACGGTTGCAACCGGTTGTTCCGGCTCGATCACTCCCTGGCGCCAAGCTCGTCTAAAAGCTCCGGCTGCCCGGCCGACGATTCTATCCCGTCAACACTTTCTCCTTGTGACGCTTTTATGTTTTCCATGTCACATTGGCAAGGGAAAAGCCTTTGCCGCCACAATATTGATCGATTCGCTTGCGCGGGTGTAACCGGACCTTCAGGAGAAGACATCGCCGGCTGACGGGCGGTGCCACGGCCTCCGCGTCAAGCTTTGGTTAACCCTGAGGGTTCATTGGTTGAGGGGCGGATAGGGGGTGCCGGGGAGACCTTCGCCGGTACATTGATTGGATGAATGCGGGGTTTCAGGTGAGGCGTTCGGCGACTAGGCTGTGTTCCATGGAGGCGATCGGGCGTCGTCGCGGTATGCGCGCGCTCGTCGCTGCCTTTGGTGCCGTTTTGCTTCTCTTGTCGCCCGTAGCGGGCGTGCGCGCCGGCGAGCCGGTGCCTTTCCTCGCCTATGCCGCGCGGATTGCCGGCGACGATGCCCGCACGCGCTTGGTCATCGAGTTCGATCGCGAGCCGGCCTTCTCCATCCACTACGTCGCCAATCCCTTTCGCGTCATCGTCGATCTGCCGGAAACGTCGTTCGGACTGAAACCGGAGAGCCTGCAGCCTCGCGGGTTGTTCGACGCCATCCGCTACGGCGGAATGGGGGCAGGGGCCTCGCGGCTTGTGCTCTCCGCCAAGGGGCCGACGGAGGTGACCCATGCGGAAGTGAAGCCGGTGGAGGACGGGAAGGGCTTTCGCCTCGTGCTCGATGCGGAGAGGATCGGCCAGGACCGCTTCGACAAGCTCCTGGCCGAGCAGCAGTGGACCGGCACGGTGCCCTCCGCCAAGACCGACCGGCCGGCCGCCGCGCCACCCCCGAAGGCCGGCGTCTTCGTGGTTGCGATAGATGCCGGCCATGGCGGAATCGATACCGGTGCAATCGGTGGCGTCACGAAAACCGAAGAGAAACACGTGACCCTGGCCTTCGCGAAGGAGCTGGTGGAACGGCTCAATCACGAACCCGGCATCGAGGCGTTTCTGACGCGGGAGCGCGACGAATTTCTCTCCCTCCCTCAACGCGTGCAGATTGCACGCCAGCGAGGCTCCAACCTGTTCATTTCGGTTCACGCCGACACATTACGGCAGAAGGATATTCGGGGAGCCACGGTCTACACGATCTCCGACAAGGCGTCCGACCACCTCGCAGCCGATCTTGCCGCACGCGAGAATCTCTCCGACGAGATTGCCGGGATTCCGCTCGAAAGCGAGCCGGCCGAAGTCGCGGATATCCTCATCGATCTCACCCGCCGCGAAACGCAGGCTTTCTCGGTCAACCTCGCCCGAAGCGTCATTTCCTCGTTCGAAGGGCAGATCAAGCTGATCAACAATCCGCACCGCCATGCGGGGTTCCGGGTCCTGCAGGCGCCGGACGTGCCCTCGGTGCTGCTCGAGCTCGGCTTCCTGTCGAACAAGGAAGATGAGAAGCAACTGCTCGATGCGGAATGGCGGAAGAAGGTATCCGCGCTGCTTGCGGACGCCGTTCAGCGCTACCGGAACACCGCGGTTGCAAACGGCGGTTGAATGCGCAGGGCATTCCGGGATCGCTGATCTCGTCCCAGCCCGGCGCCACGGAATGGGGATGTGATTTGTGTCGAGCCGGTAACAGCGATATGCTTTTCAGCGGATGCGCACTGTATAATCCGGTAACAGCCCTATTTTACTCACAATCCGGGCCCCTTAGGGGGAGGGCGTCCCGATTTGTGGGAAACGGTGTTGATGCTTCAGGTTCCTGGCCATATGAGGGAGCCCAAACGCGTGTAACTGAAAATGCCGGACGATTTCTTCGGAAGAGTTTGGCGAAGTCGGCTTCCTTTCGCGGAAAACGAGCGTTCGGGCACTCGGCGACCTCGCAATGGGACGATAATTAGATACCGGTACCTGACTGATGATCAGACTGATTGGATATTTTTTTGGCATTGGTGCGTTTCTGCTGCTTGGCACAGCCGCGGCCGTCGCGATCTATCTCGGCGGCATCACCAAGGACTTGCCCGACTATGAGGTGCTGGCCAATTATGCACCGCCGGTGACGACGCGCTTCCATGCGGGTAACGGCGCGCTGATGGCCGAATATGCGCGCGAGCGCCGGCTGTATCTGCCTATTCAGGCGATACCCGATCGCGTCAAGGCCGCATTCATCTCGGCGGAAGACAAGAATTTCTACCGGCATCCGGGTGTCGACGTGACGGGCCTTGCGCGCGCCATCGTCGTCAATGTGCAGAATTTCGGCTCCGGTCGGCGCCCGGTCGGAGCGTCGACGATCACCCAGCAGGTCGCCAAGAATTTCCTTCTGAGCTCCGACCAGACGCTCGATCGCAAGATCAAGGAAGCGATCCTCTCCTTCCGCATCGAACAGGCCTACAGCAAGGACCGCATTCTCGAGCTCTATCTCAACGAGATTTTCTTCGGGCTGAATTCCTACGGCATCGCCGGGGCGGCGCTGACCTATTTCGACAAGTCGGTGACGGAACTGACGATTGCCGAGACCGCCTATCTTGCGGCCCTGCCCAAGGGGCCGGCCAATTATCACCCGTTCCGCGAGGTCGAGGCTGCGATCGAGCGCCGCAACTGGGTGATCGATCGGATGGTCGAAAATGGATACGTCACCAAGGCTGACGGCGAGGAGGCAAAGCAACAACCGCTCGGCGTCAAGCCGCGGCGCGGCGGCGCGCACCTCTTCGCCTCCGATTTCTTCGCCGAAGAAGTGCGTCGTCAGATCATCCAGAAATACGGCGACAAGGCCCTTTACGAGGGCGGGCTTTCCGTGCGTACGTCGCTGGATCCGCGGCTGCAGATTGCGGCGCGCAAGGCGCTTCAGGACGGGCTTTTGAACTACGACGAGCGGCGAGGCTTTCACGGTCCGGTGAAGACAATCGAGATCGGCGGCGACTGGGGCGAGCCGCTGAGCAAGATCCCCATGCTCAGCGACGTGCCGGAATGGAAACTGGCGGTCGTGCTCTCTGTAGACAGCGAAGGCGCCGAAATCGGCGTCCAGCCGGAAAAGGAAGTCTCGGGCAAGATCGTGCCTGAACGGGTGACCGGGCGGATTGCCGCCAAGAACATGCAGTGGGCCTATCGCTCCGCGGGCGGAAAGCGCAAGAACGCCAAGTCGCCGGAGGGGGTCTTCGGGCCGGGCGACGTCGTCTATGTCGAGCCGTTGCAAGAGGCCGGCGAATATCGGCTGCGCCAGCCGCCGAAGGTTCAGGGCGGATTGGTCGCGATGGACCCGCATACCGGCCGCGTGCTGGCGATGGTCGGCGGGTTTTCCTACGGACAGTCCGAGTTCAACCGCGCGACTCAGGCGATGCGCCAGCCCGGTTCCGCCTTCAAACCCTTCGTCTACGCGGCCGCCCTCGACAACGGCTATACCCCGGCATCGGTCATTCTGGATGCGCCTATCGAGATCGTCGCGGGCGGTCAGGTCTGGCGGCCCGAAAACTACGGCGGCGGCTCTGCCGGACCGTCGACGCTCCGCCTCGGCATCGAAAAATCGCGCAACCTGATGACGGTCCGGCTTGCCAACGACCTGGGCATGAACATCGTCGCCGAATATGCCGAGCGTTTCGGGATCTACGACAAGATGGCGCCGCTTCTTGCGATGTCGCTCGGTTCCGGCGAAACGACGGTGCTGCGTCTCGTGTCCGCCTATGCCGTCATCGCCAATGGCGGCAAGCAGATCAAGCCGTCGCTGATCGACCGGATCCAGGACCGTTACGGCAAGACCATCTTCCGCCACGAGGACCGGGCCTGCGAGAATTGCAATGCCGACCATTGGGAAGCTCAGGAAGAGCCGGTGCTGATCGACAATCGCGAGCAGGTCCTCGACCCGATGACCTCCTATCAGATCACCTCCATGATGGAAGGCGTAATCGCGCGGGGGACCGCGGCAGGCAAGATCAAACTCGATCGCCCTGTCGCGGGCAAGACCGGCACGACCAATGACGAGAAGGACGCCTGGTTCGTGGGTTACACTCCCGACCTCGTCGCGGGGCTCTATCTCGGCTTCGACGACCCGGCACCGCTCGGGCGCGGGTCGACCGGCGGCGGCCTGTCGGCGCCGATCTTCAACGCCTTCATGCAGAAGGCGGTGGAGGGTACCCGTCCCGGCAAGTTCGTGGTGCCGGAAGGCATGAGCCTTATTCCCGTCAACCGCAAGACCGGCATGGCGGCCGTCGAGGGCGAGCCGGACACGATCATCGAAGCCTTCAAGCCGGGCACCGGTCCTGCGGACACCTTCTCGGTCATCGGCGACCTCGACGAATATGCGCCGCCGGAAGAAATATTGAGAACCTCTCCGCAGGCCAACCAGGCGGTAACCTCCGGCTCCAACGGACTGTTCTGACCCTTTCCATTGCGCGTGGTGCCCGTCGCCTTTACATCGGCGGCGGGCACCGCTATTTGACGGTCACGTTGGAAAAGTCACCTGAAGAAGCAGGATCATGCGCAGCGAAATCGAGAACATCGTCGACGAAATCAAGCAGGCCATAAGCCTGCTGAGGAGGCATCTTTGACTGGGATCAGGCGGTAAGACGACTGGACTGGTTGAACAACAAGGCGGAAGATCCGTCGCTCTGGAACGATGCGGCCGAGGCGCAGAAACTGATGCGCGAGCGCCAGCAGCTCGACGATGGCATCAATGGCCTGCGCCGCTTCGAGCAGCAGCTCAACGACAACATCGAGCTCATCGAACTCGGTGAAGAGGAGGGCGATTCGGCGATCGTATCCGAGGCCGAGGAAGCGCTTCGCCAATTGCGTGGCGAGGCGGCGAAGAAGCAGGTCGAGGCCATGCTTTCGGGCGAGGCCGACCAGAACGACACTTATCTCGAAGTCCATTCGGGCGCCGGCGGCACGGAAAGCCAGGACTGGGCGAACATGCTGCTTCGCATGTATACGCGATGGGCCGAACGCCAGGGCTACAAGGTCGAGCTCATGGAAATCCAGGACGGGGAAGAAGCAGGCATCAAATCCGCTACGCTTCTCGTCAAGGGGCATAATGCCTATGGCTGGCTGAAGACGGAATCGGGCGTGCATCGCCTCGTCCGGATTTCTCCCTATGACAGCAACGCTCGCCGCCATACGTCCTTTTCGTCCATCTGGGTCTATCCCGTCGTGGACGAATCGATCCAGATCGACATCAACGAAAGCGATTGCCGGATCGATACGTACCGCTCCTCGGGCGCCGGCGGTCAGCACGTCAATACGACCGATTCGGCCGTGCGCATCACCCATATGCCGAGCGGCATCGTGGTGCAGTGCCAGCAGGAACGCTCGCAGCACAAGAACCGCGCCAAGGCATGGGACATGCTTCGCGCGCGGCTCTACGAGGCTGAACTGAAGAAGCGCGAGGAGGCCGCCAACGTCGAGGCGGCGTCGAAGACCGATATAGGCTGGGGTCACCAGATCCGCTCCTACGTCCTTCAGCCCTATCAGTTGGTCAAGGATTTGAGGACGGGTGTCGAAAGCACCAGCCCGGGCGACGTGCTCGACGGTGAACTGAACGAGTTCATGGAGGCAGCCCTTGCACATCGCGTCAGCGGTGGCGCGGATGCGGCCGTCGACGACCTGAGCTGATTGCCGTTGCCCCGGTATTGAGGGGGCGAGGGGAAATTCCTTTCGGGATGGGCGGTGTGCGGTCTGCGCTGAAAGCCGCCCCTCATCCGGCCTGCCGGCCACCTTCTCCCCCGCAAGCGGGGCGAAGGGGGCTCGCGGCAGGCCCTAGTCCCCTTCGCCACCGCATCCACAAGCATGGCGGATTTGGCTAATGACAAGTTATAAAGGTGCTGGCAGGCGGATGAGGGGGCGAAGTTCAGTGACCCTCAATTCGTCGCGCGCTCGATCTTGATGTCGCCGAGCTCGTCGATGAGGACCGTCCAGGACTCGGGCTCGGTCGCGCCCGCTTCGGTCTTCAGATAAACCGTCGCGAACATTCCCGGCTGCGGCGTGATCCCTGTCGAGGTTTCGGGGCGAATATCGGTGACATAGGGCTTCAGCGCCGTGAATTCCTCCAGTTCCGCGGAGGAAACCACCTCGGGACCGGTCGGAGTGGAGGCGATCTGCTGCAGATGGACCTGCGCGGTGCCGTCCTCCTGTCGAACGGCAATCAGTTTATAATAGCCGCGCCGCCCACCGGGCGCCGCAGTCTTCGCACCCTTTTCGCCATCCCTGCTTTCGTCCGGCTGCGGCGCGCCGCCGCTCTCCTCCCAAAAGCCCGTGCTCGTCACGAAGATGACGTTCGGGGGCAGGAGGCCATTGTCCTGAGCGAAAAGCGCGCTTGAGGGCAGGGTCAGGCAGAGCGCTATCAGCAGGGCCTTGTGCATTGTGGATATCCTTCGCAACCGAACGCCGGGACCGCGAGGCACGCTACCGCCCGTGATCATACCATATCGGCCTTGCAACGTGAGATTTCAATTGGAAAACTGCTCGGCGAGAATGCGATCGGACCAGGAATGATCCGGATCCGAAAGGATCCGCGCCGTGAGCTTCTCCGATTCGGCGATGCGGACATGCACGACGGACTTGACTTCCTGGTGGTCTGCCACGGCGTTGACCGGGCGCTTGTCGGCCTCGAGGATTTCGATGTCCACCGTCACGTGATTCGGCAACAGCGCCCCGCGCCAGCGCCGCGGCCGGAAAGGGCTGACGGGCGTCAACGCCAGGAGCGGCGCTTCCAACGGCAGGATCGGCCCGTGCGCAGAAAGATTATAGGCGGTGGAGCCCGCAGGCGTCGCCAGAAGCAGCCCGTCGCAGGTCAGTTCGTCGAGCCGCGTCTTTCCGTCTACGATGACCTTCAACTTCGCGGCCTGGTAGGACTGGCGGAAAAGGTAGACCTCGTTGATGGCAAGCGCGGTGAACTTGTCGCCGTTGACGTCCGTGGTGCGCATCTCGAGCGGATGAAATGCGTTTTCGTCCGCATTGGCGATGCGCTGATGCAGGTTCTCGGTGCTGTAGCGGTTCATCAGGAACCCGACCGAGCCGCGGTTCATTCCGTAGACGAGCTTGCCGGTATTCATCGTCCTGTGGAGCGTGTGCAGCATGAAGCCATCGCCGCCAAGCGCGACGATCACTTCGGCCTTGTCCGCATCATGATCTCCGTAGAGGGCCCGGAGATCCTCGGCCGCCTTCTGCGCTTCCTCTGCCGGCGATGCGATGAAGGCGAGGGAGTTGAACTTGCGGGCCATGAACTCAGTCCGTCTGTCATTGCGGGGGCAGGGGCGCTTCCGCTTGTTTTCGCGTCAATTTAGGCGGGCGGCGCTGTAGACGCCACGGTCGCTTTTTCTGGCACGGCCTCGGCACGAACGCATCCGAAAAATTGGGAGAAGCCGCATTTTTGCTTTACACCGGGAGAGAATATGGTAACTCCCAGCCCTAATATGCCCTTATAGCTCAGTTGGTAGAGCGGCTGATTTGTAATCAGTAGGTCCCGGGTTCGAGTCCTGGTGGGGGCACCATCAAACGCTTGGTGCGCAACGTTTTCACATAGTTTCCGACTTTTCTTCCGACATGCCGTCCGATTTTTCCGACTTGATTTAGTCGGACATGTCGGACGGCAGTTCTGCCGCCACTGTTTCTCGGCTTTTCCGGATCGCGTTGCGGCTGGTCACCATCGTGTAGCCGTCGGCGAAACAGACCAGGCAACTGTTCATGGCCCTCGCCCGGATGAGTACTTCGCAAGGCTCGCCCTTGCGGCCTTGTCGATCCCACCGATAGACGTAGGGAAGAGGCGCGCTCATCAGGCCGCCGGCGCCTTTTCTAGAAGCCAATCGACGGCTGCCTTTCTGGTCGGGAAACCGCGCCGGCGGGCGGGATAAGTCCCGTTGTCACCGGCCTCGCGCGGCCGGTATGCCATCCAGCGTTCTGCCGGACGGTTGCCGGGGAACTTTTCGATATGGCCGATCAGCTCGTCTTCGATCGTGACGTTGATCATTTCAGGTACCTCCGCCAGTCAAGGAAACCGAGAGGATCGCTCTCGCCTGGCACTGGCTGCGGGGCTGGTGGCGCGAACACGGGGAACAGTCGCACTCCGTCCACTTTCGAATACGGGAACATCGCGTCGTAAGGGTAGCTTTTCGGAAGTTCGTCCTCGTAGATCCAAGCAACCACGTCCGCGACGGCCGCTGGCTCGGATGGAAGGGCGGCGTAGAGGTGGTCGCGAACCTTCCCAGCGATCATGTGAAGCTCTTCGCGATCGATTAGCATCATTTCCGGAGCGTCTGCCGGCGAAGTTCGATCTGGTAGCTCGCAGCACCACGTCTCCAGCTCATCGAGAAACTGGGTCCAGCTCTCCGGCTCCGCCTCCCCCACGCTCATCACGTCTTCCGGTATCGCGTCGGTTAGTGTCATCACTTCGTTTCCCCCTGTTTCTTTAGAGCGTCGATGATGGCGATGCAGATTGCCAGCGCCTGGCTGTGGTCGCTCTCGCCTTCGCCTATGACCTCGTCTCCGAACATCAGGCGGGCGCCGTATAGCGGCTCGTGAGCGCGCATCTTCCCCCTTGCCATGAGGTACCACACGCCAGGCAAGAGACGGTCGGCGAGCGCGATTGCCTCGTCGATATTGGAGGTGTAGGCATCCGCCTGGAGGAACCCGTGCTCGACCTTGATGTTGCCGGCGCTGTAACCGTATTTGCCATCGAAGTCATTCGGCTCTGCCGGGCGGAGATCTTTGAACACGAAAAAGCAAGCGAGTTCCGCGTCGATCACCCGTGACGGTCTGCTGGCCGTCGCCAGTCGCTGCGCTAAGTGTTGCAGGCTCACTTCGTTTCCTCCTTTTCAAACCAGGTGATCATCTTCGCCATGGCGCTGTCGGCCAGTTCCGGGTTCATGGCGAGATAGTGTTTCAGGATGTCGTTGGCCGTCTTGAAACTGTGGCCCGTGATGGCGCAGATCTGCGGGATGGTGCAGTCGGCCATTGCAAGCCACGTGACGGCCGTGTCGCGGAAGTCCTGGTCGCGGAGCGTCTTGAGGCTCGGCAGGATCTTGGCGGCCGCGCGGCGGATGTCCTCGTAGCGCCGGCGGTAGCGGTCGGCCTTGAAAGGCTTCCAGTCTTCCTCGTTGAGAATGACGTAGGGTGAGATTACTTCGGCCGTCTTTCGCCTCTGCTCGGCCGCCAGGAGGCGTTTTCGCAGTTCCGGCGCCTCTGGCATCGAGACGATGACTTTCGTCTTTCCCTGGCGAAATGTGATGCGCCCACGCTCGCGGCCGGCGAGCTGGAATTCGAGGCGATCGGCCTGGCGCTGGCCCGACCAGACGGCGAGCGTGTACATGTCGCCCATCTCGTGAGCGCCCATGGCGTCGGCGGTCTCGACCAGGACCTTCATTTCCTGCTTGGTGGCGAAGCGGATGCGCGGATCCGGCACCTTCATCCGGAGCTTATGCGCCGGGTTGACGTGCATTTCCGGAAAGCGGCCGCGGTCCATCGCCCATTGCAGCGCAATGCCGAGGATCCGCATGGCGCCGGCAGCGCTGGCGATCCCGGCCTTGGCGCGCAGCACGTCATAGAGGCCGATGCAGATCGGCTTCGTCAGCGCCTCGGCCTCGGATCCCCAAACGTCCGGCAGGTGGTTTTCGAAAACCCGCGCCTTTTGCCGATAGTCGCGCACCGTGTTTTCAGCGAGATCGGCGAGCGATGGGTTCTTTTCCACGTTCAGCCAGTCGTCGAACAGCTGCCGGACGGGATAGGTGTGCTTCAACGCCGGCGCGGCCGGGACCGGCGTCGGCTCGTGCCGGCCGGTCTTCTTCATGCGCGCCTTGCGCTTCTCGCCGGCGAGCTGCTTGGCGAAGGCGTTCGACCAGTCCAGCGCCTCGCCGGCCGTCATCCAGCGGCCCTCGACTTTCAGATCCTCGCCCTTGTAGCCGAGCTTGCGCAGCGTCGGCGACGGCTCGAAGCGCGGGCGGCCATCGCGCCAGGCGACGTGTTTGATCCTTGGGGTGTTGTTCTTGGTACTCATGAGCGCGTGCTCCATACGCGTTGACACGGGAAGCCCGGCGGCTACGCGAAACAAAAACCGCCGGGCTCAATCCTGACCGCTGGGCGAACTGGGGGAGCGGTCAGGGCAGGGAAGGGTGGTCGCCCCGCGAGGCGGCGGGCGGGGCGACCCTCGACGGCTGGCGCGCGCGCGACGCCGCGTCGAGCCGTGAGACGAGGAAGATGAAGCCGAAGCCGAGACCGTGGCCTGCGAGAACGGCGAAGGGCATCACGAGGATGATCTGCAGATCCGTCATTGCACGAGCCTCAGTTTCGGTCGGCGGTAGCGGGCCAGCGTGACGACTTCGCCCGCTTCTCCGTGCTCGACGAGGAGCGCGGCCGCCTCGGCGATCAGGGCCGTGCGGGCGGCGCGGCCGATCGTTTGCATGCGGGTCAGGCGCTCCAGATCCTCCCGGGCCTCGACCATGTCGCGCAGGTGCGCGATCAGCTGATGCGTCAAGGCGTCGTGATTGGCGCCCTGCGCCTCGAGCGCACACAGCAGCGCGTGCGGATCCTCGTTGGCGGCCGTCATCTCCCGCCGCCTTTCAGCCGCTCGGCCGCGACCAGGCCCGCCTGCGTGAGCGAGATCCGGCTGCCGACCTTCACCAGCTCGTGGCGCTGCAGGCCGGTGATGGTGCGGACATGAACGCGCTTGTTGCCGATGCGCCAGCCTCCGGCCTCGGGCGACTGGTGCTTGAAGAAGTTGATCGCGCCGAGCGCGTTCTGTTCCGCCTGGGACAGCGTCTTGCGCGGGTTCAGCACGGCCGGGTTTTCGGAGAGGGGGGTGCTCATTGCGGGCGTGCCTCCTCGTGTACGCGGGCGGCCGGCGCGCGATCTACATCGTCGCAGCCGCGGCATGTCTCGATCTCGATCCGGAAGGCGTGTCGTGCGACGGCGGGCATCAGCAGGTAGGCGGCGTAATCCTTGCGGTGCTGGCCGCAGCGGCATGCGATGTTGATGCTCATGCGGCGTTGCTCCCGACATATTTTTCGGTGAGCGCCTGGCGGTCGTCGTGCACACGGATGGACGCAATACTTTTACCCAGTGCAGACGCGGTCGCCGCGGCCTTCTTGTCGCCGTAGGTTTCGAGCCAGCGCATCACCGATGACCGCCAGTAGTACTGGGACGGCAGGGGCGCCGGAAAACCTTCGGTAGCAATCAGCCTCTTCTTATGCCGGGAGAAGGTCTCCGGCGTCCAGCCGAGCAGGGAAGCGACTTCCTTGCCTTTCAGCAGCTGGTCATTGATTTCGGATTTCATGGTTCGCGTCTCCATCAGTGCCAAATCACTGCATCGGTGAAGATGTCATCAAAAAAGTGACTTCGCAATCGTTAATTCATGAAATCGGTGAAACTCGTGGAAGTGAATTGGTGAAGTGGCGATCAACTGGCGGCTTTAAAACTGGGGATAAGGCGCGCGAAATTGGAGCGCTCCTCAGTTGAGTGTGCCTCCGAGCTTGGGAGCGCTCCTCAGTTGAGTGCGACCAGACGCAAAGGAGCGCTCCTCAGTTGAGTGTGAGAAGGCAGCGCCGGAGCGCTCCTCAGTTCAGTGTGTATGTCGGAAATCGATCAGGCGGCACGCCGCTCGCGGAAAGACGCGATGACGACGCCGCGGACAATCACGCGGTCGTTGTCGATCAGGAGCGGCTTCATCAGGTTGGCGTCCATCGTCGCTGCGATCAGGAAGGGATCCTCGAAGATCCGGAAGACGGTCTCGGCGCGTCCGGTGCGGTCGTAGACCTGCGCGGAAACGACGTCGCCGGCTTCCGGCCGGGCGTTGAGGTCGACCATCATCACGTCGCCCGGCATATAGCCGATATTTTCAAGGCAGCGCGATCGGAGAACCCATGGATCAACGCCGTTCCGCCCGGCCTTCAGCGCCTGCACGGCGCCGTCGATCGACTGCACCGGCTCGGCATCATACCGGGCACTTTCCTGCTCGGCCAGGCCGCGAGGCTTGCCGGTGACGGAACGCTCATAGGCCTTGATCCCTGTCGCTTCCTCGATGCGCGCGATGGTCGCATCTTCCAGCATTGCCTTGTTGTCGGGATCGTTTCGGAATTTCGAATAGGTCGCCGGGTTGGTCTTTGTGCGCCGGGCAAGCTCCGCCACCCTCCAGCCCTTGGCTTCAAGGACGAAGTTCAACCACTGCAGCTGCTGTCTACGACCATTTTCCACAACGCAAAACTAAGGTGAGGCCGTTCACTAAAAAATTGCGCAACGTTCACTTGACGAAATCACGCAAATCACTCTTTTCATGAATTACGTGAAAAGGGAATCGCCCATGACACTCACATGGAAAGTTATCGACAACTGGCGTGAGGAGCGGGGCATGCAGCGCTCCGAGCTGGCCCGCATAGCCGGCATTCCGGAGCGGACAATCTACGCCGGTCTCCGCAAGAACTCGCGCCTGCAGGCTGCAACCACAAAGATCATGCGCTCGATCTTCCCAGAGAAGTTCGACGACAAGGGGGAGGTGCGGCGCGATGGCTGAGCGCCACCGACGCCGACCAATCCTATGACCTTCCTTCACATGCCGATTTGTACCGCGTACGGCCTCACTCGCAGGCTGATCATGAATTGTATTGCCGACATCGACGAGGCCATTCGAGCAGCCGGCCTTCAGGAGAACGAAGTGCTGCGCGCTGCCGGCTTCGCCTCGCGATATCTGTATAATATCCGGTCCGGTTATCGGCCGCTGACACAGAAGACTGCGAACCGCATCAAGCTCGCCATTGCCGAGCTAAAGCGCCAGCGGCGCATGGAGGAAAAAGAAAAGTCGACCGACGGCAGGCGCCCTTGGGAGAGCCGATCGGCGGCACAATACCGCATCGCCGTGTCCTTTGTGGCGCTGGCGGCCAACGTCAAGCCAACTTTCATCCTCGACGCGGATCCGCAGCGCCGGGCAACCGCGGATCCGCAATGGCTGCGCGCTGCCAGGCTGCGCCGCATCGCCCTCTACATCGCCAACCAGTATCTGCACGTCGACCAGGCCGATCTCGCCCGAGCCGCCTGCATGAGCAAGGCGAACGTCTCCATCACCATGAAACAGGTCGAGGACGATCGGCAGAACGATGCCGAGATCGAGGCCATCATCACCGCCGTAGAGGGGGCTTTTGAGGGATGAGCAACTGGGCAGTACCGGGCGCGCAATGCGTCTGCATCAAAGATGAATTCGGACATGTCGAGTTTATGGGCTACATCGTGCCTGTCCGCGTGCCGATGATGGGCGAGATCCTGACAGTATCTGCGGTCATCGCGGACGAGCGGGGTGTCTTCCTATCGTTCGAAGAAATCCCGGTGCGGCAGTGCGACGGACCGCTCAGTGCGGAAGCCCGATACGCG
This sequence comes from Sinorhizobium sp. P24N7, assembly GCF_042436655.1. Classification (NCBI taxonomy): domain Bacteria; kingdom Pseudomonadati; phylum Pseudomonadota; class Alphaproteobacteria; order Hyphomicrobiales; family Rhizobiaceae; genus Sinorhizobium; species Sinorhizobium sp. P24N7. Next base: position 50,959 of record NZ_JBHMIW010000018.1, read on the forward strand.
GTCGAGTGCTTCCGGCCGCTGACGAAGCGAAAAACCGACATCTCCATCTTCAAGAGGATGCTGACGCCAGCACCTAAAGACGTGGTGCCGGCATAATGCGCGACAACGACACCGCCCTGATCAAGGAAGAACTGAAGCGGCGGATTGAGAGCCTTTGCACCAAGCTGCTGCCCGACGGCCGTCGGCAGGGGCGGCTCTGGATCGCGCACAATCCGGTGACCGGCGACTATTCCCAGAGCCCGGAATTTAAGGTGCCGCTCAACCGCGACGTCGGCGCCTGGAAGGACTGGCGCACCGGCGACAAGGGCGACGTGATTGGCCTGATCGAATACGTCAACCGCTGCGACTTCAAGGAAGCGCTCGACTGGGCCCGCGATTTCCTCGGCATGCGCAACATGTCGCCGGCGCAGCGCCGCGAGCTGGCGGAGCGTGCCAAGGTCGAGCGCAAGCGGGCCGACGAAACCGCCGAGCAGCGCCGCCTTAAGCGGATGGCGGATGCGGAAAAGATCTGGCTCACCGGCTATCAGGACGGCTCGGCCTCGACGGCCGAGACCCATGCCCGGCGTTATTTTGCTGTCAGGCACTGCCCGCTCGAAGGGATCGAGAACCGCGATCTCGCCACCTTCCGTTTCTCCTCCGGACAGGAATTCTGGCCTCGGGCACAGTTTCGCCACGAGAACGGCCGGCGGATCAAGGTGCAAACGGGCCCGAAGTTTCCGGCCGTGCTTTCGGCCATGCGGCTCGCGACCGGCCAGGTGGCGGCCGTACACATGACATTCCTGTCACCGCTCGGCCCCCAGAAGCTGCCCGTCAGCCAGAACGAGAACGCCAAAATCATGTTCGGCGAGGCGCGCGGCGCGATGATCCGGATCTCCCACGGCCCGGAAGGCGAGCCGCCGGAGACCGCGACCAGGCCGCGCCCCTTGATCCTCTGCGAAGGCATCGAGGACGGGCTTTCGCTGGCCCGCGCTTGTCCAGAAGCCCGCGTCTGGGCGGCCGGAAGCCTTTCCGCCATGGGCTCGGCGCCGATCGACCTTCCCTGCATCTCGGCCGTGGTGATTTCCCGCGACAACGACTGGGAGAAGGCGACCGCGATCAAGCAATTCGACCAGGTGTGGGAGGCCCTTTCGAGGGCCGGCAAGCCGATGACGATCATCGAGAGCCACATCGGGAAAGATTTCAACGACCTGATACAGGAGGATTGAAGTGACCATGAACGGTCCAAGGGTCTTTCGGCGTCGCCCGGAGGAAATCACAGCACTGCAATGGACGGGCGGACCAGGCCGCGCCTCCGCGATCGCTGAATTTACAAAGCGACCCGTCGTAACCGGCGACGGCTACTTGCCTCGCCTCATCGTCAACGACGGCGACGGTTGCGAAATCGAGCTCGAAATCGGCGATTGGATTACAACGCGTCAGGACGGCGGCTATTGCCGCGTGCCGGCCGGCATCTTCGATCGGCTGTTCGAAGCGGTCGAACCGGAGCCGCACCCATGAGCTACCCCAAAAACAGCGACACCGATGATGTGCACGGCATTGCCCGTGACCAGCTGCGCGCCTTCGTCGAGCGTATCGAGCGCTTGGACGAAGAGGCGAAAGCCCTCAACGACGATCGCAAGGACGTCTACGGCGAGGCCAAATCAATGGGCTTCGATACCAAGATTTTGAAGAAAGTGATCGCGATCCGCCGACAGGACCATGACCAGCGCATGGAAGAGGAGGCGCTTCTCGACACGTACCTGCAGGCCCTCGGCATGGTGCCGGCGGCAGAAGAGGAGTGAAGGAAGCATGGCAAAGAAGGGCAAAGAGAATGCGCAAAATCCAGCAGCAGATCAGCCGCAAACGGGCAGCCAGGCTGCGCAGGTTGATACGGGGGCGGTGGCTCTTCGGCCGCTGGGTGATGCTGAACCGCAGATCGATGATCAGGCAGGGCCACGCGGCGAAGGTGTTCCGGCGGATAGCGAAGGCCGGCCAGCGAGCGAACTGCTCGACGATGAAGGCGGTACGGTGGACGGGGGGCTTTTAGATGGGGAAGGTGTCGAAGGTGGTTTGGCCGCGGGGAAGGCATCTGACGCCGGCGCCGAAGAGCAGGGCGCCGGTGCAGCCGATACCGGGACCGAAGCCGAAAAAGGAAGCGGTGGAGCGTCGCCAGGAGCAGGAATATCGGTTGGCGATCTCGAAGGGGCTTTATCCTCGGGGGGAACCGATGGAGTTGCCCATGTCAATGACGCTGCCGAACGATCTGACGAACTACAGACTTACGGTTCCGGATCAGGATCATCCGGACATGAGAGCGACGTCGACGGTGGCGATGATCGTCGGACCGGGAATGACGGCGGCGGCGATCGCGCGGATGGTTCGACTGCTGACGGAAACGCCGGTGCCGATCCGGGAGCCGATCGAGGTGACAGAAGCGCAGTATCAGGCGCTGATGGAGCTGCCGATAGCGGAGACGCCGCAGGAGCTGGCGGAGCTGGCCTGCACCTTCGGGACGGCGGTGATGGTGGTGAAACCGGAACCGGCGCCCTTGGAGGGGGAGATCCTGCCGCCGGAGGGGAAAACGGCGACGGACTTCAGCCACACGACGGACGACGCGGCGGACGCGATGGCCTACATGATGAAGGCGCGGCAGAAGCTTCGCAGGATCGAGGAGGAGATGATGATGACGGCGATCTGGGGCGGGAAACTCACTTAGAGGATCCGTCGCTCTCGCCGATCGACGGCATTGTCCAGGCGGCCGAGGAGGCATGCTTTGCCGTTGGCGATCACCTGGTCGAGTTCTGGGAGTTCGATCAGGCGCAACAGCAGCGGCTTGCGCTGCTTGCCGGCTGGAAGAATTCCAGGGCGACGAACGCGATCGCCTCGCTGGTGCGCGAGATCGGCAGGGATCGCGCCACACCCGCCGTCTGCGGTCAGCAGCTGAAGATCCTCAAGCTGATCGACACCCCGGAGCTTTCGGATGTCGAGACGCTGATCGTCCAGACCTTCGTCAACGTGCTTGCCGGCATTGATGCCTTCGAGAAGGCCGAGGTTGCCCGCCTCGAGGCGGCCGCCGCGAAGCCCCAGGTGCGCAAGCCGATCCCGATCGAGGACACCACGATGGAGTTGGTCGACGACACGCTCGGCACGTTCGGAGGGCGGAGCTGATGGCGGCGAGGAAAACAGCAGCCAAGCCTCAAACCGTGCGAGCGGCCGAAGAGCAAAGAGATCCCTTTCCTCCGGCACCCGGTCCCGACCCCGTGCCCTTCAAAATCGGTGACCTGGTGCAGCTGAAGTCCGGCGGATTTCGGATGGTCATCGAAAGCATTTCGTGCAGCGGGTTCTCGGCCGCGTGCCTCTTTTGCTCCGGCTCGACGATTGAAGAGAACCAGATCCCTCTGGCGTGCCTGCAACCTTATGAGCCGCTGCTCGACTGGGCACGTGACATCCCGTTCTGACCAACCCGGCCGGCAATCCCGCCGGCGGCAACACGAGGAGAAGAGCATGCGAGTACTGACGGAACACAAGGTAAATCCCGCCAATGACCGCCTTGAAATTCAGGTTCTCGACCAGCCTGGCGCTGGCGGCGCTTACCATCGATACAAGGTTCTCGGCTACCACGATCTGTCGAACCCATCGCGCCCGGAAGGCCGGCAGGCTGACACGTCGATCGAGATCCTGTTTCAGAACGGCCCCATCAACGAGGCCGGCGTCAACGGTGTGACGCAGGAAGTGCTGCTGGCGATCGTCGCCGATCGGCTGCGTTCGTTTCAGGCCGGGCCGTATGCCTGCCGGGAAAACGCGCTCGCGCTGACGAAGCTCGAAGAGGCGATGCATTGGCTGCACGCCCGCACGTTGGCCCGCATGCAGCGCGGTGTCGAAGGCACTCACGCGGCCTGACCCATGCCCGCCGCGCTGGTGAGACGGCGCGGCGGTACTCTTTATTATATGCGGGCGGACAATGACCAGAAAACCGAAAGAACAACGTGGCCTCGCGGCCGTCCGTGCCAAGGTGCTCGATGGCCTCACGGATCTCGAAGAGGCGAGGGACCTCTCCGATCCCGATGCCAATCTGCTCCGCAACGGTGTCAAGGCTGGCCAGTGGGAGGGGTTCCCTCACGACAAGATGCCGCCTGGCTGCCCGATCACCGTGCTCGGCATGAAGGGCGAGACGGTCTATGTGATTTCGGCGACGGGCTTTCTTTATGAGGTTTCGCGCTGGGATCACCCGACGCTGGTCAAACTGTTCTCGCCCTATGTCAACTATCTGAAATGGGCTTGGCCGGCCTTCACCAAGGCCAAGGAAGATCCGGAGACCGGCGCGATCATCCCGCCGAAAGTCGACCGCGTTGCCCGCGACAAGGCCGTCGAGGCGATCATTGCCGAGGCCGGCCGACGCGGCACCTTCGATCCGTCCGAAAACGTGCGCGGCCGCGGCGGTTGGAAGAGCGGCGACAATTTCATCTGGCACTCCGGCAAATATCTGTTCTCGACCGACATCAAGCCTGGCATCGTCCCGAAGCCCGACGTGCTGCGGATGCGCCCCGGCGAGCATGACGGCTATTTCTACGCCCAAGACAGCGACACGATGCGGCCCTGGCAGACGCCGATCGAGGTTGGCGAGAGCCCGGCGCATCAGATCCTGCAGGACCTGAAAACGTGGAACTGGGAGCGCGGCTACATCGATCCCATCTTCACGCTCGGCTGGATCATTGCGGCATTTCTCTCCGGCGCGCTCGAACAGCGGCCGATCATTTTCGTGACCGGCGGACCTGGTACCGGAAAGTCGGCGCTGCAGCGCTATGTGCGATCGCTCTTCGAGAACACGATTTTTGCGACCTCAAACACGACGGCCGCCGGCATCTATCAAACAATGGGCCATGACAGCCGGCCGATCGCCGTCGACGAATTCGAGCGAAAGGCCAATGCGACGAAAGAAACGGCCATCATCGAAATCGCCCGGCAGGCCTATTCCGGCGACAAGGGCTATCGCGGCGGCTCGGACGGCGCTTCCAGCCAGTTCGAACTGCACAACGCCTTCATGTTCACCGCGATCCTGAAACCGCACATGGAGCAGCAGGACAAGACGCGCATGGCGATCATGCAGCTGAACCCGCTGAAAGCCCATGGCGAGCGCCCTGTGGTGCAGGACTATTGGGGCCGGCAGCTGCTGCGCCAAGTGATGGACGGCTACCACGACTTCGTCGCGCGGATCCTGCCGAAATGGCGGCAGATCCTTTCCGACGATCGGCTGCACTTCGACAGCCGCGCGATCGACACCTATGGCACGTTGCTCGCCTGCGCGGAGCTGGCCGTCGGCGAGCCGGGCATGATCGACGGCGGCCTGATGGCGAAATCCGCCGGCAGCAGCGAACTCGACATCGATGCGCTGAAAGACACGCTGGAATTCGCGACGGCCGCCGAGCGCGCCAACCAGACACCGAAATGGCAGGACGTCATCGAGCGGCTGCTCGGCTGCAAGCTCGACGCCTACAAGAGCGGGGAACGGCTGACCGTCGGCGGGGTCATCGAGGCGCTGGAGAGTAAAGACAGGACCGACATGGACATCGTCGAGGCCCGCGCCCGCCTGGCGCTGCTCGGCCTCGGCGTGCGCGACGTGCCGAAGAACGACCCCAATAACCCCTGTACCGGCTATGCGCTGGCCGTGCCTATGAGCGACGACAACCTGAACCGGCTCTTCGCCGACAGCGAATTCGCTCGGGGCGGCTGGACCGATGCGCTCTATCTGGGCCCGGGAGAGATAATCCCCCGTGGCCTGACGCAGACGATGAAGAAGGTGAAGATCAACCGGGCGACCAAGACATGCGTGCTGGTCGATCTGCAGGCCTATGACGAATGGGTGGATAGAGCATGAAGAAGGGCTGCCCGCATAAGGAAAAGCGCTTCTGCCCGGTCTACGTTGCCAGTCACAGCATGCGGGCGGTCGACGGAAGCTGGCTCGGCTGCATGGATGGCGACATCGCAGGCGGCCGATGCGCCGTCGATCGTGGCAAAAGCTACGTTCGCGAGGTCGCGCGTATAAAGGCAGCTCATCCCGGCCTGGTGGAAGAACGCGCCTTTCAGGAACAATCGGCCGCAGAGTGGACGGCCGCCGAGGAGCGCCGCCGCAAGCGCCAGGCGATGCAGGGACTATGCTAGCGATCGAGCGGACAACCCGGCAGTTCGTCGCGGCGCTTAGAGAGGCCATCCCTACATTATATATACGTGTCGAGCGATCGAAGAACGCCCATGGCCGCTCAAACTATGTCCATATTCGCGACCAGGCCCAGCGGCGCTATTGGAAGGTCAGGATCTCCGATCATGCCGTGGGCATGCGCCGCGCCTTGAGCGGGCGCGAGGATTTGTACATTACCGCGGGCACCAGGCCGCCCAGCTGGGCCGTGTGGCTTGGCGAGTTCAAGCGCCGCGTCGAGGCCCCATAGCAGCCCGCCAGTTCGCTCCGGCGGGCTTTTCCTTATCTTCCCTTGCCCGCGCCCCGCTGCTCGCCTATCTGCCGCCCCAGCGTGAATTTCAGGGAAGGTAGCCGATGACTGTCTATCCGAACGGGACCGTCGTCATTGAGACGCTGGGCGACATGCTCGACGACGGCTATCGCTTCAATGTCTGGTGCCTGAAGTGCAAGCGCGGTGGCCTTCTGCCGGTGCAGCCCTTCGTCGACAAGCTCGGCCGCGATCACGAGCTTTATGTCGCCGACCACATCAAATGCAGCAAATGCGGCGGCAAGAACATAGAGCTGCGTCTCCAGGCTCCCGGGCCCAAACCGTAAAGCTTAGCGCCCACGCCCTGTTCTGATTGCGGCGCTGTTTCCGCCAAATCGACCCATTCACACTTAACCCTCTTCCCCCGCCCCGGAGCGAAGAAAAGCGGAGCCCGCGCCAGCGTCGGAGCCAGCGAGCGGCATCGGCGACCGCTAGTCGCGTCCGCCTTGCGGGCTCGCCACGAGATGTCAGCGGAATTGAGGCGCGGGCACTTAACGCCCCGGGGAACGTGTGCAGCATGGGCCGTGGCGGTTCGTCTGCCGCGACGGGTGCGGGTGGTTACCACCGGTTACCCATCGGTTACCGCAGCGGTAACCGCGATCCATCAACGAAATCAGGGGGTTGTTGTGTCGGTTACCGGGTTACCGAGAAATATAGGCTCTTTCACGCGCGCGCGTGCGCATTAGGCGTGAAACGGGTAACCGGTAACCGAGTAACCAAGGGGTATAAACTCCTGATATCATTCGTAGATCGCGGTTGCCGCAACGGTTACCGGCATCGGAATTCGGCCAACGCCGGTAACCGGAATAAAGAAATAGGGAAATAGCCGTGAGCGACGAAAACCAGCAAAATCAGGGGCTTCTAGTGGCACACCCACCGGCCGAAAAATCCGGCGCGGGCGATCGGCCGGGCCTCGACGTGGATCCGGACCGCGCGGCGAAGGTCGGGGCGACGAAAGCGATCGCAGAAGCGGCGATGGCCGGCCTGGCGCAGCAGCTCGCCGGCGCCGAGCCCGAGGCCGAGCAGCCATCGCTCTTGTTCGACGAGGATGAGCCCGGTTGTCTCTTTCGCGGCCCCGTGGCGCATGTCGCGAATATCAGGGATGCCGCCAAGCGGGGGCGGGGAAGGCCTCCCGGCAGCCAGAACAAGCGCTCCGCCGATCTGTCGAACTACTTGCTATCCATGGGCTACCGCGATCCGGCCTTAAACCTCGCGGACCTTGCGAACGCCAGTCCGGTGGGGCTGGCGCTGGAGCTGTCGGCGCTGCCGCCGCGTCCGGACCTCGATCCGCACACCTACCTGGCGGCGGCCGTCAGTCAGGGGCTGCTGTCGCGCGACCAAGTCATCGGCCTGATGGCGAAGGCGACCCAGATGATCGATGACGCCAATGCCGAGCTGATGCCCTACTTCCACCCGAAGAAGCCGCAGGCTATACAGGTCGACAAGAACGTGCGCGGCTTCATGGTGTTCGGCGAGATGCCGGAGGCGGAGCGGCCGCGCGAAACGCTCGATCTCCGGCCGGTCGGCAGCGGCGAAAAAGGCCAATAAAATCAATGGCCGTCCGTCCGACATTCGGCAATCCGACTTTTCCCCGCCTAAGTCCCTGAAATCGCTAGGCCGCGAATGATGATAAATCATTGGCGGCATTCCAGCCCGGGCCGATTTCCGGCGGGAAACCGGCTGGCGTGTCGCCCCCAGGAGGGGGTGCCGTCGCGGGCGGGCGGCGCGAGCGCGGGCCGAGCGGTTTGAAAATCCAGCAGCGAACCCCCCGTATGGGCCTCGTGTCTCACACACACGAGCCTTTTGCCATTGCCCGACTGAACTGCTGGCGGCCGAACCTAACCTTACTTGGACCGGAGGGGCGCGGGCGCGGGGCCCCGCCAGATCGCAAGGGTATCGGGTTATGGGTTTCAACGTTGAATTTCGCAAACCGGCCGGGCCGGTGGCGGCGGCCTATTCGCGGGCTCGCGGGCCGATCGATATCATCATGGGGCCGGCCGGCTCGGGCAAGACGGTGGCGAGCTGCGAGAAGGCGGTGCGGCTCGCCGGCGAATACATGCCGGTCTGCCGCGACGGCTGGGTGCGGTTCAAGATCGCCGTGGTGCGTGACACCTATCGCGACTTCGCCAGAACGGCTCTCGCTTCGTGGCATGAGATGTTCCCGATCGGGAACCCGTTTCAGGTGAGCTATGAGGGCGGCCAGGACCGGCCGATCAAGCATCGCATGCATTTCGAGGTGCTGCGCGGCCGCGACCTGGTGAAGGTCGACTTCATGCTGGAAACCGGCGCCGTCGGCGATCACAACGTCGAGGCCTACATCAAGGGCTATGAGCTGTCGGCCGGCTGGGGCAACGAAGTCGATCTGCTCGATAGCCGTGTGCCGGGCCTGATGTTTCAGCGAACCGGGCGCTTTCCGCCGGTCAAGGACATCGCCGATCGCGAGCTTGAGCGCGTCTCCCGTGAGGGCCGCGAAGCAATGCGCAAGATGGGCTTGACGGTCGCCGACGGCGAAATCGTGTTGCCGCGCGTGTTCTTCGGCGACATGAACCCGCCGGACATCGATCATCCGCTCCTGGTCAACTGCGGCTACGGCGAGCACAAGGATAAGAAAAACCCGGCCTATAACTTCTTCCACCAGCCGGGTGGCCTCGACCCTGAGGCGGAAAACCCGATCGGAAAGCCGCGCTCCTCCTACGAGCTGGAGGCCAAGACGCAGCCGGAACACATCGTGCGGCGCATGGTGCACGGGCTTCCGGGTTACGCCCAGGACGGAAAGCCGGTCTACCCGGAGTTCAATCAGCGGATCCACGTCTCCCAGCAGAACATCGATCCGACGCCGGGCCTAGGCCTGACGATCGGCATCGACGCCGGCGGCTCGCCGGCCGCGACGATCGGCCAGCCGCAACCGAACGGACAGGACCGTTTGCTCGCCGAGCTGGTCACCGAACCCGGTACCGGGCCGTCGCGCTTTGGCACGTTGCTGATCGAGCTGCTGCTGCAGCGCTTCTCCGGCCTGCCGATCCTCGGGATCTGGGCGGACCCAGCCGCCTTCATGGGCGGCGACACAGTGACCGGCGAGTTCAACTGGGTGCGCACGGTGCAGGAGATCGTGCGCATGCCGATCAATCCGGCGCCCTCGAACGAACCGGGCATCCGGCAAGAGGCGGTGCGCTGGGGGCTCACGGGAATGATCGATGGCCTGGCACCGCGCTATCTCGTGGATCCACGCTGCAAAAAGATCGTCGGCGGCTTCGCTGCGCACTACAAGCTGACCAAGCTCGCCAGCGCCAGCGGTACCGACAAACTCGCCGTCGTGAAGAACGAATATTCGCACCCGCATGATGCCGAGCAGTACCGGATCCTCGGTTATCGCGGCCTGGCGAATGTCATCACCAGGGCCGCCCAGGCTGCGCTTCCGGCCAATGTCGCGAGCCTGCAGGCGCAACGGCAACGCCGTCAGGAGACACAGTCGCGGCCGGGTGACTTCAACGTATGGGACGTCTGACGGTACAGTCGCCGGCGGACTATTCGGACTGCCTCACGTGCGCGGGCGGGCGCGCGCTCGCGCGTAAGGCGGCGATCTGGATGCGCAACAACGGCGACAGCGTTGCGATCTTTCACGACGGCGAGTTGCTAGCCGTCGCCTATCTGGTGCCCGATCGGGAGGGGCGTCGGGAATTCTGCCTGGTCATCCGTCCGGCGGCTCGCGCTCATATCGGCAAACTCTGCAAGCTGGCGCACTCAACGCTGAAGGCCATCGCCGATCATGGCGTCGTGGTGTTCTGCCGCGTGATGCCGGGCAACCGGACGGGAACGCGGATGGCGCACCTGACGGGCTTCGCGCCCGCGGGCGAAGAATGGATTTTCGAAGGGGATGGTCATGAGCGGTGTCGTGAAGAACCTGTTCGGCGGCGGCGACGACAGTGCCAAGCGGGAAGCGGAGAAGAGCCGGCAGCTCCAGCAGGTGGCGAACGATCGCCAGCTTGCGGAGCTGAACCGGAATGACAAGGCGGTTGCCGCGACGCGTCGGGCGCCTCGCGGCCGCCGGCTCTTCGAGGATGGTTCCGAGGCTCTTGCCGGGACGCTCGCCTGATGCAGGGCGATTTTCGCGTTGACATCCAGAAGCACCGGACGCGGGTCACCAATACCTGGGGCGCCCGATCGGGCTGGACTAGGATCTACCAGGACGCCTACGATTATGCGATCCCGATGCGGCGTCCCTCTGGCGGCGCTAACGGGCGGCCCCAACAGCCCGATCGGCTGTTCGACATGACGGCTCCCATGTCCGCGATGTATTTCGCCGGCAACCTGCAGCGCGATCTCTTCCCGGCCGGCCAGCCGGCTTTCGAGCTGGAAACCGGCCCGCTTGCTGCCATGTTGCTCTCGGCCGACGACAAGAAACGCTTCGATCGGGAACTGGCACGTACCTCGACCCTGATCCATCCCTTCTTCCTGGCGGGCGACTGGGACACGGCCATCCACGAGATGTGCGTCGACCTGGCGGTCGGTACCGGCGCGTTGCTGCCGGTCAAGGGCAAATCACCAAACGAACCGATCCGCTTTGCCTGCCTTCCCTTCGACGAGCTGGCGATCTCGGCCGATGGGTTCGGCGCGGTCGATCTCGTCGACTGGCAAACGACGATGCGGGCCGACCAGATCGTCGATGCATGGCCCGCCGGCCGCTTTCCGGCTGACTTCAAGGAAAAGGCGGTCACTAAGCCGTCGGATACGTACACGGTCCACCAGACCTGGTGGAAGGATCCGCGCGCAGGTTGGCACTTTGGGGTGCTGCTCGACACCTCGACCGAGCTTCTGTGGCACGAGCGGTACCGAACCCAGCCGATCGCCATTCCCCGTTATTATCGCGTGCCGGGTGAGGCCTATGGCCGGGGTGTCGTGCTGACGGCGCTGCCGTCGATCAAGACCGTTAACAAGGCGCAAGAGCTGGCTCTGAAAAGCGCCGCGATCGCCATGCTCGGCATCTGGGGCTATCGTGCCGGCGGCACCTTCAACCCGAACACGGTGAGACTGGGCCCCGGAGAGTTCTGGGCGATGCAGGCTACCGGCGGCATGCTTGGTGCGGATGTCACCCGCCTCGACACGGCGAGCGGCAATCTCAACGTTGCTCAGCTCCTGATTGGCGACCTGCAAAACCAGATCAAAGCGGCGATGTTCGACACGCGCCTACCGGATTACGAGGGCACACCGCGTTCCGCTTCGGAAATGGCGGCGCGGCTGCAGCAGCGGGCGAATATCCATATCGGCGCCTTCGGACGCCTGGTGAACGAGATCATGCCGGTGATCGTGCCGCGCGTCGCCGAGATCCTTTACGAGTTCAACATGCTGCCGATGGTCCGCGAGGTCGACGATCTCCTCGTTTCGGTGAAGGTCAAATCGCCGATGCAGGCGGCATTGAACGCAGACCGAATCGCGGCGATCGCCAATTATCACGATTTCGTGCTGGCCTTCGCCGGACCGGAGGCCAAAGAACTCTACATCAAGCAGGACGCGGTGCTCGACCGCGTCGCTGACGGCTTCCAGATCGACAAGGACCTGGTGCCTGATGCCGATGAACGCCAGGCGATCGTGGTGCAGATCGAGGAGAGGCGGAAAGAGCAGATGGCGATGATGATGGCGGCCGAGGCGGCCAAGCAGGCGCCCGGCGCGATCAAGGACGTCGCCGTCGCCGAGATGCGGAGGGCAGCTTAAGTGTCGGGACCGTTCATTCCGGCTCGAGCCGGGCAGCCGTTGGATCTGCTCGAACAAGGGGCAGCAGGCAATGGCTGGGAGGGCGTCGAGGAACTGTTCAAGCCGTTCCTGCAGGCGGGTGAGCTGCAGCCGGCCGACAACGTCGCCAAGTTCATGGCGGCGCTTCGGCGCACGCCCGAGGGGCAGGCGATGTTCGAATGGATGATGGACATCTCCATTCGGCAGCCGCTGCGCCTCACGGGCGCCACTTTCGAACAGACGGCCCTGCAGGCGGCTACCCGCCAGGCCATCAACGGCTTCGCCGAGGCGATCCTGAATGCGATCGCACACGGCGAAAAACTGCTCATGCAATCGAAAACCCAGAATGGAGCTGGAGAATGAGACGTTTTCTTGATCGCCTGACTTTCAACGTGCCCGATGGTGGCGGTGGCGGTGCACCGCCGGCCGCCGACGCGAGCGCGCCTCCTTCCAGTGCCAGTGCTCCTCCTCCCGCTGGCACGGAAAACCCGCCGGCTCCATCGGCGGGTGATGCTCCTCCGGCGGGCGCCGGCGATCCGCCCGCCGGAGGAGAGTTCTATCGTCCGCAGGGAATTGCCGAGCATTTGCTCGGCAAGGACCAGAACGAGACCATGGACAAGATGGCGAAGGCCCTCGAAGGCTATCGCGCCCGCGACGCCCAGAACGGCGTTCCCGAGAAGCCGGATGCCTATGGCGAATTCTCCGGCGAGATCCCGGAGACGATCAAGCCGCATCTCGATACGCTGAAGGGGGATCCTCTCTTCGGCCGGGTTGCCGCCAAGGCGCTCGAAATGAAAGTTCCGGTTGCCGCATACCAGGCCCTGACACAGGAATTCCTGTCTGTCGCTCATGAGATGGGCATGATGGAGCCCATCGTCGACGAAAAGGCAGAGCGGGAGGCGCTGACGCCGGACACTGCGAAACATCTGCCCGAGCCGGAACAGCAACGGGCGCGCGAGCAGCGGATGAACGACAACTATGCCTTCGTCGATGGCATGGTCTCCAAGGGGCTCGCGAAAGAGGATGCCGAATTCGCCAAGGCTATGCTCGGCGATAGCTCCAAGGGGCATCGCTTCTTCGAGGCGATGCGCAAGCTCGCCGGCGGCGGGGACGGTGGCGGCCCCGCGCTTGGCGGCACCCAGCCTGGCGGCGTCGATCCCAAGCTCGAAATTCAGCGGCGTCAGGCGCTTCCGGAGAACACATGGGGCGACCCCAAGTTCGATCAGAGGAGCTACGACCAGCTGCAAGCGGATCTCCGCCGTATCTTTGGCGAATAGACCGCACTGAACGGCTCCCGGCCGGTGGCAGCATTCGAAGCGCTACCGGACGGGAGCGACCTGGAACAACCGCTGGCTATCCTTCACCGGACCCGGCGGCTCCGGCTAATCGGCCCTCACGGTGATTTCGTCCATCACTCCAATCTTTGAGGGTCTATCACATGCCTGTTTCCAATTGGTTCCGCGAAGAGATTAAGGGTCTCGTCCGTGCCCGCTACCAGGCCAAGGGCGGTTATCTCGACGACACGATGCTCAAGGGCGAAAGCTCTGCCGGTACCGTGAAGTACCCGGTAGGGGGCGGCCGCGTCGAGATGTACGAACTGACCGGCGCCATCAACAAGGTTTCGCCGAGCAATGTCAGCCTTGACATGGTGACGCTGGTCACGAAGGACTACGAGGCGGCCGTCTATTTCCGCATGCAGGACGAGAAGCGCATGGGGCCCAGCCTCAAGGCAAAACTCGCCGACGATCTCACCAAAGCGCAGCGGCGGAAGAAGGATAGGATCAAGCTCGACGCCCTGGATCTCTTCGCCACGGGCGGCGCAGCTCTCAGCGATGCGCCGAACGCGGTGCAGACGATCGGCGACGGTACGCAGCGCGTCGACCTGCTGAACGCGATCGAAGCGATTGACCAGATTTCCGGCGCCGGATCCGATGATGAGGTCTTCTGGCCGATCCCCAACGTCTGGATGTCGCAGCTCCTGATGTACAAGGAGTTCGCAAATTCCGACTATATGGGCCCCAGCGACCTGCCGTTCGCCAAGGCGAGCAAGGTGATCCGCAAGACGTTCCGCGGCGTTCATATGTTCACCATTCCGGACGAGTACTTCACCTATGGAACCGGCGCTTTCGTGCCCGGCACGCCTGGTTTTACCGGAGCCGGCTATCTCGACACCTTCATGTACACGAAGGAAGCCATCGGCTCGGAAACCTGGTGGGACCAGGAGAACATGACGATGGAACCGCTGCCCGACTATGAAGGCACCCCCTACGTCTGCAAGGTGCAGCTCTCCAGCGCCTCTATCGGCATCCTGCCGGAAGGCGTCAAGCGTGTGCGCAACCTCGCCATCAAGTCGGCGATCCGCGTCTAACGGCGCTCCGCCGCTTCGGCGGCGGCCGCCATTTCAGCAGCAACGTTCTCAGGTCCAGAGGTTATCACCATGGCTCACGTGCCTACCCAGCTCCGGCGCTCGAATTCGATCACGCTGTCCGGCAACCGAAAAGTTCACACGTTCGATTATGCGACCGACCACACGAAAGCGGAAATGCTGGCTGCCGGCTATTTCAATGCCAGCCGTGCCGCGCTTTCGGTCTCGTCCATTATCAACGCGGTCGCCGACGTCGACGGCACGTCCGAGTATGTCCGGATCAAGGTTGCGACCGTTCCGTCGAGCGGCGACGTCACGGTGACCGATGTCACCGGCGACACCACCGCCGACTGATCAGCTTCGCTTCGCACTCAACGCTGGACCGCGGCCCGTAATCTGGCCGCGGTCTCTCTTTTTTGGCGAACGGCGATGACGGAAGACGAAGCTACGATCATCAATTATGCGCTGACTGATATCGGCGCCGGGCCGATGTTCTCGATCGACGACGACAGCGAGCTTGCCGAGCAGATCCAGCATGTGTGGCAGCCAGTCGTCGACCGATGTTTCGGCATGCACTATTGGAGCTTCGCCCGGAAAACATACCGCCTCACGCGGCTCTCGGCCACGCCGGGAAATGGCTTTTCCTATGGCTTCGAGCTGCCGGGTGGGCGTATCGGCAACCCTCTGAGGTATGCCGCCGATGCTCGTTGCCGTTCCCCGATCCGCGATTTCACCCTCGAGGCGGGGCAATTCTTCTGCGACCAGGCCGACGTCTGGTCGCAATGCCGCGTCTATGTCGCGCCGACGCACTGGCCGCCGGAATGGCGCGCGGCCTTCATTACGGCGCTCGGCGCCTACCTCGCAGTGCCCGTCTGGCAGGACCGCCAGATGCGCGACGACATGCTGGTTGAAGCCTTCGGCACCACGTCGCGCGACGGCGCCGGCGGCGTCTTCGGCCGGCTGATGGCGCAGGACGCGGCAAGCCAGCCCCAGGGCGATCCTCAAACGTGGGATGAACCGCTTTCGAATGCCCGGTTCAACAGTGGCCGCGATCATTGGGCGGGGAGGTATGCCTTTGACTAGGATCTCCGGACCTTTGAAAAGCAGCGCCAATGCCGGGCAGCTCTCGAAGAGCTTGCTCGGCAAGGTCAACCTGAAACAGTATTATTCTGGCGCTTCGCGCATGCTCGGTTTCGAGCCGATCCCCCAGTCGGGCTTCACGCTGCTGCCTGGATCACGCTATGCCGGCGCGGGTGCGTCGACGGTCTGCAACCAGGCGGTTCTCCGGATCTCGGACGCGCTCTCCTACACGCTGATCGTCACCCCGGGACGCGTCGAGATCTGGCGCAACGACGTCGTGAAGGTCGCGACGGTGACGACGGGGGCGGTGGCCTCGATCACGGCCGCCATGGTTCCGGATCTTCGCTTCTACGGCGAGGCCAATACGGTCGGGATCTGGCATGTGGATCTCTGGGATGGCATCCGTCTCCTGCGCAATGCCTGGGACGATACCGCGTGGACGGTCTCGGCCTGGCCATATGGCGAACTGCCGGAAGTGGATCTCGGCGGTAGCTATACGAAGACGGACGATATCTGGACGCTTTACATCCGGTGGGCGGACGGTCTTTCGGAACTGATCGGCGCGTTTACCGTCGAGGGCAACACGACAGACGCGGTTTCGCTGTTCGATGGGGGCGGAATGACCGTCGTTGCCGCGAACATTCAGGCTGAAATCTCGACATTGCCAGGGTTCTCCTCTGGCGTGACTGTCGCCTTTGTGCGCCAGTCGGGCGAATACGCCGAGTTCACGATCACCTTCGGCGGTGTCCTGTCCGGGGCCGAATATCAGCTCGATGCGCAGATCACCAACACCTCCAACGCTTCGGCACTCACCAGCCATACGCAGGTGGGCAAGACCGAAGGCGAGCCGCTGATTTCCGCAAGCCGGGGCGGCTTTGCCGGCATGTCGCTGTTTCAGGACAGGGCCTGCTATTTCGCGCCGAAGGCAAAGACGGCGGCCACGGCCATGTCGCGGATCGGCGAGTATTTCGACCTGAACATTGCCGGGCAGCAGGACAATGCAGCGCGCCTCGAAGCTCTGCGCTCGCAAACGAGCGAGCAGATCCTCTACCTGATGGACGCAACCTATCTGATCGCGTTCACCAACAAGGGCGTCTATTTCGCCTCGAACCGTACGATCGAGCGCAACAAGCCGCTGAACTGGGTCAATGCGATCGAAGTCGGCATCAAGCAGAATTGCCAGCCGGTGAAGCTCGAAGGCAAGGTCTATTTCGTCACCAACGACGGCGGACGGCTCTATTCGATCACATACGACGCCGTCAGCGAGATGTTCGCGCCGACCCCGGAAAACGATCTCAACGGGGTCGACCCGGCCGACCTGGTGCGGAACATCAAGACGATGTGGGTGCAGCACAAGACGGGAAGCATGCCGAGCGACCGGCTCTGGCTTCTGCGCGAAGACGGGCGCGTCGTCGTCTGCGTCATCAACAAGACACAGGAAATCATGGCGGCCTGCGAATGGCCGATCGCCGGCGGCGGTATGGCGCATGGCCTTTCCGTCGACGGACAGGATCAGGTGTGGCTGACGATCGAGCGGGACGGCGCGATCGTCGAGGAAGTGCTCGAAGAGGAAAGCATCAATCTCTTCCAGATGGCAATCAGCGTGACGACGGATCTGGCCGGGCAGGCAAGCGGGCTTTCGGCGCTCAACGGCCGCACGGTCTGGGCTCTGATCGACAACGACATCCACGGCCCCTTCACGGTCGCCGGCGGCGTCGTCGAGACGGGTGTTGCCTCGCGACCGGCGAAGATCGGCATATGGGCCGCTCCGCTCTACGTAAGCATGCCCTATGTGCAGGTGCTCCAGAATGACGATGTTGTGCGCCGTCCCGGCAAGGTCGGCTCCGTCCGGCTCTATCTCGAAGACACCGCCTCGATCGCGATCGGCGCCAACGGCAGGCCGGTGCGCGACGTCTCGTTGACTTTGGCGAATGAAGATCTCGATCAGCCGAAGAAGAATTTCACGGGTCACAAGCCGATTGCCGGCCTCGCCGGTGCCTGCATGGACCCGACATTAACGATCAGCCAGGTGCGACCAGGGCGGATAAGGGTGCGCGACTATATTCCGGGGGTGAAACTGTGACCGAATTTGCTGCGGCCCTTGCGGGCCTTTTTGCACCTGCAGCTCCTGCAGCATCGGCGGCGACGACGGGAGCGGCGGCAGGGGCAGGTGCCGCCGCTACCGGCGGCTTCTCGCTCTCCTCGCTGCTGCAGGGAACGGCAACCGTCTTCTCAGCCTTTTCGGCATTGGGCGCCGGCAACGCCGATGCCGAGCAGCTGGAGCTGGCTGCCGACGACGCGGCGCGCGAAAAGCCGCTCGAAACCCTGCAGGGGATCAACCGCCGCTCCGGCATCAAGGCGGAGATGATGAACCGCATCGCCGAACAGGACGTCGCCAACGCCGCTTCCGGCGTCGACCTGTCGTTCGGCACGCCGACACAGGCGCGAAGCGACGCCTTCCGTGAGGGCGATCTAGCGCTCGCGACCGACGTCGGTACCGAGCAGACGCGCATCGCGCGCCTTACCGAGCGGGAAGCGAATTACCGCAAGCGGGCGAAGCGGGCGCGATCGGCGGGCAGGCTCGATGCGCTCACGATCGGCCTCAAGGGCGCGACCTCTCTGGCAGACAGGTATTGACATGGCAAATCGTCGACTTGACCCCGTTTCCTACCGCCGGTTCGAAGCGCAGCCGCTGCTTGCCGAGGGGTTGCTTTCGGTTGCCCGCGACAATGGCGACCTTGAGCGCAAGGTAGCAATGGGCCTTGCCCGCGTCGCCGACGAGTTCGGTCGCCGCGCCGATCGGCAGGCACAGCGCGCCGGCGAGCTGGCTGGCGCGCGCGATGCCATGGCAGGCGCTCCGATCGGCGCCACGGTGACCAGCGCCGCGACGGATCCTGGTGCGACAGGTAGTGTCACGGCCGCGCCGAGCGGCGTGGTGACAACGGCGTCCGGCTCGGCCGTCGATCTGGCGAAATCGGTGCTGAGGAAGGAAGAGGGCTTCCGAGAGACGCCGTATTTCGACGTCAATGCGCACCGTGTCGGATACGGTTCCGATACGACGGTACTTGCCGACGGGCGGGTCGTTCGGGTCAGGCCCGGGATGCGGATTACCCGCGACGATGCCGAGCGTGATCTCGACCATCGCCTTTCGAATGTGGAGGGCGCCCGCGCGCGCCAGCAGTTAGGCGATCTCTGGAACACGTTGCCGGCGAACGTGCAGGCCGGCCTCCTCTCAGTTGCGTATAATTACGGCTCCCTGCCGGAAGGCGTCATCTCGGCTGCGCGCAGCGGCATCGATGCGATCGCCTCGGCGGTGGCTGGCCTCTCGTCGAACCCGGAACGCCGGCAGCGCGAAGCTGCGCTCATTCGTGCCGGTGGTGGCGCCCGAGGTGACGCCTATTCCCGCCTGCCGTCTGCTTCATCGGTTGCGCCGATCTCGGTAACGCCGATCAGCGACCCCGTGACCGTGACGCCCGGGCGGGCCGGTACTTTTCGCCCGACGGGCCGCGACACGGTCTATGGTCGTGCCTATGATGTCGCCGGAACACGCACTTATCTCGAAATGGCCGATCTCGCGATGGTGGAAAACCAACGCGCCATTTTCGAGGCGTACAAGGACGATCCGGCCAAGCTGCGCCAGGCGCTCGACGAAGGGCTCGAGGCGGATCTGCGCGACAACGTTTTCGAGGAGATCGCGCCGGAATACTCGCTTGCCTACCGCAAGCGGGCCTCCAATCTCCTCGAAAAAGCGGAAAGCGCCCGGCGCGAACGCGAGTTGATGCAGAACCGCGTCGATTTCCTCGGGCGCATGGAGGAGCTGGAAAACCAGAAGAGCCAGCAGCTCGCCGGCATCGATTTCAGCAATCCGTCCGCGGGAGCGGAGCTGGCGGATCTGCAGGCCTCGATCGATGCTCATTGGGATAGCGCGGTCGCGCGCGGCGTCGTCGATCTCGACGATGCGGAGAGGTTCAAGCGGCAAAGCCGTTCGGATGCTACCGTCGGCTTCTACGTCCGCCAGGCGGCGACAATGCCGGCCGAAGACATCAAGTCGATGCGCGCCAGGATGACCGAGGACTATGCTGCGGGCAATCTCGCCGGCGTCTCAGCCGACGATTGGGACAAGATCGAAAAGGGGCTCGCCGGCGCCGAAAGCGCGCGTCGGACGCAGGACGAGAAGGCGAATGCCGATTTCGCCAAGCGCGGCGAGGATCTGGCGAAACGCGTCGCGCGGGGCCTGCCGGTGACGGCTGAGGATCTGGCACGCTTTCAGCTCGATGCCGGTACGGCGCCGAAGGGGAAAGAGATCGCGACCTCGACGCTTGCCCGTATGCGGATCTCCGAAGCGATCCGCACCCAGCCGATCGGCGCCGTGGAAAAAAACGTCAAGGCGCTGCTCGGCGATGGTGCGACCAGCGACGACGTAGACTTCGCCCGCCGTACGATCGCCGAGCATCGCAAGGATCTGCAGACGGATCCGCTGGGGGTCGCCGAGCGGTTCGGGGTGTTGCCGGTTTCTCCGGGGCTGCCGCTCGACGGCGATATCGACCCGGCCAGCGTTGCAGGCGCCTTTGCCGAGCGGATCAACGCGGCCGACGCGGCCGCGAAGCACTTCGGTGTGCAGCCGAAATTCTTCCGGCCGGGGGAGGCGGAAGCGATCGAGGCGGCGGTGAAGGCGGATCCGTCACGCGGGCTCGACATCGCGGCCGGCCTGGTCAGCGCTGCCGGCGGAAATACGGACAAGGTCTTCCGCGAGCTCGGCGAGACGGCGCCGGCCGTCGCGCTCTCCGGTGGGCTGATCGCCTCCGGCGGCAACCGCCAGGCGGCGCTGGATCTGATTTCCGGTTTCGGCAAGACGCCGGACGGCAAGGCCTATACCGACATGCCGAACACGAAGCGGCTGCCGCTTGCGCAGGCTGCGACCGGCACGGCGCTCGCCTTCACCCCCGACCAGGTGAACCGCCTCGACCAGGCCGCCGCCTCGATCGCCCGCAAACGCCTCTATGATGCCGGCATCGATCCGAAGAAGGATGATGCCAAGCCGATTTATGAGCGGGCCTACCAGGAGGCGGCCGGCGCCAGCTTTGCCAATGGCGTGCAGTTTGGCGGCATTGCCGACTATGATCGCGGCCTCTGGTACAGCCCCCAGAAGGTGCTGCTGCCGCCGACGGTCCGCGCCGATCGTTTCCCGCAGCTGATGGAAGCACTGACGGATAAGGACGTCGGCGAGGTCAAGGCCAAGAACGGCCGCACCTGGACCGCAAAGGATTTCCAAAAGGCGATGCCGGTTGCAGTCAGGGGCGGCTTTGCCTTTGCCCTTGGCGATGTCGACGGATCCGCGCCGATGTTCATTGCCGACGAAAACGGACAACCCGTCGTGCTGGATCTTGAGGCTCTGCGGCCAGTGCTGGAACCGCGAGTGCCGGGAGCGTATCGATGATTGACCTGATCGAGCCTTCGGCGCTTCCGAAGGACAGCGTCTCGGACGGGCCGGAGAGTTGGGGTGAAGCCTGGACGCGCCTTGCCTCCGGAGACGCCGACGCCAGTCGTATCGTCGAGAACCTGAATTCCGACCAGGTCCTGATGAGCGAGATCTATGCCGATCGTATCGAGCGGATCGAAAGCCTCACGGGAACGCGGCTGGCGAACCCTGTCGAAATCGCGCCGCTGGCCCGGCGGCCAAGGTTCAATCTGGGTCGGAGCATGGCGGCGACCGTGCCGGAGTTCGACCCGACAGAGACGATCGAGGCCTTCGACCAGCGCGCGGCGGCGCTCGCGGAGCAATTTCCGCAGATCGAAAGCATAGTCGGCGAAACCGTCGAGGCCGAAATGGCGCGGCGCCGTCGGGAGAGCCAGGCTACCGCTGCTCGCGCTGCTGAGGCGCCGGAGCTGGGCGCAGTCGGGCGGTTGACGGCGCACCTGGCCGGCGGCTTGGCGGGCGCCGCCCGCGATCCCTATCAGTGGCAGATGGCGGCTTACGGCGGGATTGGCACGTCAGGAGCCAAGACCGTTGCCGGCCGCATTGGCCAAACCATGCTGACGGAATTTCTTGTCAACAGCGGGACGGAGGCGATCCTGCAGGCGGCGAGCCAGGAGCGCAAACGCGCGGCCGGGCTGGAGCACGGCCTCAACGACGCTTTGGCGAATATAGGTATCGCCGGTGTTTTCGGCGCGCTCTTCGGCGGCACGGTGCAGGGCGGCGCCGAGCTGGCGCGGATCTTCAAACTGGGGGAAGGCGGCGCCGAGAGGGCGGCACGCGTCATCGATGGACGTCCGGAGCCCGGCGACATCGAGGCCGTCGCCCAGGCGATGAACGTCGAGCTTACCCCGGACAGGCTCGATCTCTTGAACCGTTCCTTCGAGGAGCGGGTTCTTGACGAGGTGATGGTGCCGGCGGATGCGGATCCCGGGCAGCTGCGCGTTTTCGAGGCGGCAATGCGCTATGCCGAGGATCCGGACAACAGCCCGCCGCCGGAGCTGGTGGAGCGGCTGCTAGCCGATGAAGGCGCCTTGCGCATGCGGTTTTCACCGGACGAATACGAGCGGATGTTTGCCGGCGATCTGAATGCGATCGACGACATTTCCGACACGTTCCTGGTCGGGACGATCGACGATGCCGCGCGGCGGATCGATGCTGTCGCCGATCGGGTGGATCAGCTGGCCGACCGTGTCGACCAGGCCGGCTCAATTGCGGCAGCCCGATCTCGTGGCGACTTTGTCGACGCCGATGGCGTGACAATTGAGCAGGCGCCCGGGCCAGCATCACCGGCCGCGCCCGTTCGCGAAACGGCGGGTCCGGCTCGTCCATCGGCGCGCGAGCCGGTAGCGGGGGATCAGCGCGCTCCTGCGAATACTCGCGCGTCGGTGGATCCTATTCAGGGGCAAACCATCCGGCCGCGCGAAGCGCCGGAACCGCTCGACAATGCGGCCGAGCGCATTGCCGACGTGCAGGCCGGTGAGATCATCGAGCCCGCGCGCGATGCCAACGGCAACCCGGAAAACTTCCTCGATTTCGTCGGCGTCGAGGATGGCGACGGCAATGTGAAAATCATGTCAACGGCCGAGGCGCTTGCCATGGCCGATGAACCCGAATTCTTCGCCGACCTTCTGGAGGCCTGCAAGCTATGAGCCTACGCGATTGCCTGAATTCCGCCGTTGAGCAGGGCGCCATCAACTCCCGCCAGGCGGAAGAGCTGCACCGCTATTACGAGGCGCGGTTCAACCGCAAGCGCGCCCTGACGGAGCGGGAAGCGGCGGCGGCCGCGCGGGAGGAAGTCGTCGAGGCCTTGCGCGCTGAGGCGAAAGAGCTGCGCCGCCAGGTAAAGCTTAACGAGGCGCGGCGCAAGGAACTCGCCAGCTTCATCGAGAACTATCGCGACCGGAACGGCAATCCCAACCAGCTCGACGCGGTCATGTCCCTGATGATCCACAACGGCTTCAAAGGCACCCAGTCCATGGCGGGCAAGGCCAATGCCATCATCGCGATGGCGCATCGGGATCTGTCGGAGGTCATGTATCATTTCCGGAGATCCAAGGGGCTCGGCCTGCGGCAGAACAAGACGGATCTGCCGGACCTGATCAAGGCAATGCACGGCGAGCCGACAAGCAACGAAACGGCGAAGGCCCTGGCGGGCGCACTTTCCGGCGTGCTCGAAGATCTGCGCCTGCGCTTCAACGCCGCCGGCGGCAATATTCCGAAGCGGCAGGACTGGGGCATTGTTCATAGCCATAACCGCCGCGAGATCCGCAAGCTCGGCCGCACGCCGGAGGAGGCGCGGGCGGCCTGGAAAGACTTCATCCGGCCGTTGCTCGACCCCGACCAGATGAGCAATCCGAACACGGGGGAGGTCATCGGGGCCGACGGCCTCGACGCTTCGCTAGACTATGTGTTCGAGACCATAACCTCGGACGGTTGGGCGCATCGCCGGCCGGAAGCTCGGCGCTTCGGCCAGGGCAAGACGGCGAGCCGGTACCAGGACAGCCGGTTCCTCGTCTTCCGCGATGCGCAAAGCTGGCTGGCATACAATGAGCGCTTCGGCAACCAGGACGCCATCGGCTCGATCTTCAACCACATCAACGGCATTGCCCGCGATATCGCCTCGATGGAGCGTTTCGGCCCAAATCCGGACGCGACTATCGAATGGCTGAAACAGGCGGTGCAGGTCGATATCGGCAAACGCCAGGCAGGGGCCATAGACACGCAAGGAAAGCCGCCGGGCATGTCGGCCGTTAAGTGGGCCGGATATCGCGTCGACAGCCTCTGGCGGGCGCTGCGTGGCCGGGAAACGGTGCTCGACGCGCCGGCGAAGCTCGCCGGCGATGTTCGTAACCTCGCTACCTCTGCCATGCTCGGTTCCACGGGTATTCTAGCAGCCTCGACCGATCCCTTCGTCTCTGCGGCCGCGCGGCGCCTGGCCGGCCTGCCGGTGACCTCGACGCTCGTGCCGATGCTGAAGCGGTTCGCCCGCGACGGCGATCGGCGCGCGATGGCGCGACGGGCGGTGATCTGGGAAGACTATCTGCACACAATGAACGAAAGCGCCCGCTTCGTCGACCAGATGTTCGGGCACGAATGGAGCCGCTACCTGGTCGACCGATCGCTGACGTGGAACGCGCTTTCGCCGCTCACCGATGCCCGAAAGCGCGTCGAGGCGGGCGCCTGGCATGAGACGCTGGGCGGTTATGCCGAGAAAAACACCGACTGGATCGACCTTCACCCGCTGCTGAAGAATGCCATGGAAGGTTTCGGCATCACCGCCGACGACTGGCACAAGATGCGCGTGGGCGTCGACGACATGGGCTTCCTCGATCCCGGCGGTGTTTTCGCAAGAACCGGCGATCGGGCGCTCGCCGAGAAATATGCCGAGATGATCCTGCAATGGTCGGAGCGCTCCGTTCCCGCCGGAGATCCGCGCATCAAGAGCGTGCTGACCGGCGGCGTGCCGCGCGGCACCATCCTCGGCGAGATCGGCGAATTCGGCTCGCAGTTCCTGTCCTTCGGGATGAGCTTCACGGCCCGCCAGCTCGAGGCGATCTATCGCTATTCGATGCTCGCTCGATCGAGCCGCGGGAAGATCGCCCGCGGCGCCTGGTACTTTGCCGCCATGGCTATCCCGCTGACGATCGGCGCGGCCTTCTACCAGCAGGTTTTGAACGTGCTCAACGGCAAGGATCCGGAGGATATGACCACGTTCGATTTCTGGGGCCGCGCCTTCGTCAAGGGCGGCGGCGGTGGTCTCTTCGCCGATTTCGTCAACCGGGCTGAAAATCGCTTCGGGCAGAGCTTCGCCGAGACCCTGCCGGGACCAGGTGCCGCCTTCATCGGCGACACGCTGGATCTGACGCTGCGCACAATCCGTTCGATCGTTCCCGGCGGCGAGGATCAGAAGCTTGGCCGCAACGCCTCGAAATATGTCGGCCGGTACACGCCGGTCCTCGCCTCGCATCCGGCGACGCGCATGTGGTACCGCCGCGCCTTCGTCGATCAGCTGCAGTGGCTGACCGATCCTGACGCCGACAAGAGTTTTCAGGCGCAGAAACGGGCGAATAGCTCCTGGTGGGAGCCCGGCGAATTGCATTTCCGGCGCCTGCCTGCGCCCGAAGCGGTTCTGGGCGAACCGTGACGCACTGAACGGGTCCACCCCGCCCGTAGGCTCTGCTCTGATCCGACAAATCAGGGCAGCGCCGTTATGAGCACCACTCCGTATCCCGTTCCGCGCAGTACCCGCCAGACCGATATTCTCGTCGGCAACGGCGGCAAGATCTACGGTCCGTTTGACGGCCTCCAGATTTTCGACAATGAGGACGTGGTTGTATACACGCGGACGGCTGCCGGCCAGCCGTTTACGCCCGTGGCCGTCACGGTCGTCAAAGTGAGCGGGCTTTCCTTCGATTTCTTCACGATTGAATTTCCTGAGGATGTGCCCTCGACGACAGAGTTCGTAGTCTCCTCCGAACGGGTAGCCGAACGCTCTGCCGGCGTGAAGAAGGGCACGATGCTCGACATGACGGCACTGGAGAAAGAGCTTTCCAAGATTGCAACGACGAACCAAGAACTGCGGCGGGACGTCGATCGGGCCGCAAGGATCGAATTTGGTGCTCCACCGCTGTCGATCGCGAGCGATCTGAATGACGGCGATACGTTGATGAAGCAAGGTGAACGGCTCGTCACAGGGCCGAATTTCTTGGACGCCGTAGCCCAAGCCGAGGCTGCACGAGAC
Organism: Sinorhizobium sp. P24N7; assembly: GCF_042436655.1. Lineage (NCBI taxonomy): Bacteria > Pseudomonadati > Pseudomonadota > Alphaproteobacteria > Hyphomicrobiales > Rhizobiaceae > Sinorhizobium > Sinorhizobium sp. P24N7. Next base: position 76,827 of record NZ_JBHMIW010000018.1, read on the forward strand.
ATAGCTGTTGCCGCTGCGTCGAATGCTGTCAGTCAAGGCAGCGTACCGATCTATGCGACCGTCGTCAGTATGCCGACAGTCGAAGTGCCTGCAGGCATCAAGACCATTCGCGTCAACGGATACTATGAGGAAGGTGACGGCGGCGGCGGTGAGTTCACCCAGACCAGCAATGGAACCTCTACGCTTTTCAGCAGCGGTGGGAGCACGGCGAGAGCTTGGTACATCGTAGGTGACGTCCTGAATATCCGCTCTTTCGGAGCGAAACTTGACGGTGTCACCGACGACACGGCAGCTGTGGTGAAGGCCGGATCACCGACATTCGCCGGGAAAGAGATCCGGTTTCCCCCTAAAACGTGCGTCGTACAGGGCTCTTTGCCGGTCAACAATCGATTTATCGGGGTCGTTGGTGACGTTCATTTCAAAGTCACCGTAAACGGCGGCACCGATATGAACTCGGATCGTGGCTTCTGGCTCAAAGACAAAGGTCAGATGCATAACATTATATTTGAGCGCGGCGTTACAGCTGGTTCCATAAGCGGTGAATTCAACAATGCGGTTGTAATCGGCGAATATTACACCCACGGAACAGAATACTCGAACATCCATATGAGCAACATCACGATGATCGGCGTGGATGCCGGTGTGGGTCGGCGAAGCATCTTCGGCCTCTATGGAAATGTTCATGACTGCACTTTCAAGAACTTCAAGTTCAAAGGCTTTATCTCCTATGCATTCATGAATCACTGGGGAGGCAACTTTGATCCTGCTGCCCCGGATACCTCGTCCGTCACGGCGTCATGGCATCCCAGACGGATCAAGATAGATGGCGTCTTCATGGAGAACCCGGCGCCCGATGCCGGCCTAGGCTGTATCTACCTCTCCGGGGTTCACGATTACGATATCCGGAATGTCTTCATCAACGGCGTAAGGACCCCGATTGTCGTCGCGGCCGGCGATGTCGGCGGCTTGGTAGCGCAGGGAGATAGCGTCGGCCAAGTCCTGAAGAACATCAGCTTCGATAACTGTACGCTGCTCAACTACCAGACTGCTGGCGTTCTCATGTCCGGAGTGTCGGGAACACGCGCGGGTGCTCTATGGCTCGCCATTAACGAAGGCTCCTTGGTCACATTCAACAACCTCGTGATCCGTCGCGGGGCATTGAGTGCGTCGGCTCGCGCTATCGATGCGAGACTGATGACCGGCCTTCGTATTAAGGGGCTCGAAATTACGCACGAGAATGATGCCTTCCAGGATATCCTGACGCCGGCAATATTCCTTCAGGCCTGCGACGACACTGAGATCTCCGGAAGGACGAAGGTTCCGTTCGCGACGGAACTTGTAGGGTGCGGCAAGAAGGTGAAGATTGACACCAACGACGATTGCCTGCGCACCGACTACAATACGGCCTGCTATGCAACACGCCTCACGGGCCAGAGCGGGGCTCATGCGCTCGGGGCTGCACTTTCGATTGGTGATCAGACCGTAACCCTGCAGAGTTTGGCTTTCGATGTCGTGGCGGGTTCAACCATCGCGGTCGGAGGGCGGACGATGGTACTGACAAAAGCGGCGGCGCAATCTGCAACACCGGTCGTCCTGTCTATCACTCCCAGCTTCGTTGCTGCCGCAGCGCTCGCGCCAGCGACCGTCGAGAAATATACCGGAGATATCGATCTCGATGGCTATGCCGAGGGATTTTACGTGGGGCTGCTCTGCAATAACACGACCTCCGGCCGCGCGCGCGGCGTAGTTTCCAGCAGGAATTTCCGCCGCTCCGGTCTCTACGACATCTATGGCCGAGCCGTGCGCGGTCTCCGGGTCGATGGTTCCTTCAAGGAAGGCAATCAGCTCGACGATGCCAATGGCGACAACATGCGATTGATCAACGGCTGTAGCGACGTAGTCGTGAACGCCCCTTCCTTTGAGGACAATGACGACGCCTCCACGAAGGCCCGCCGCAACATCTATCTGTTTGGGGATACCGTGGCGTTTAGAGCTGTCGCACCCGCGTTTTTCAACGCTCAGCTTTCAGCGGTGAACTATTTTGCGCCGTCCGTATCGGGCGAAATGCAGCCGTCGTTCGTCGGTGCATACTTCGGCCCGTTGCTCCCGAACAGGATCACAGGCACCGGCGTCGCGAAGGGGGCGACCATTGGAGACAAGCAAACCTACTTCGTGACTTCCGCACCCGTTGCCTCCCTCGGGAGCAATGGCGACGAAGCAATCCTTGAAACTATCGTCAGCGGGCAGCCGGAGCGTTGGCGCAAGAGCGCCGGTGCCTGGGTCGTCCTCGCAACAGCACCGTAAGGAGAACACGGTATGCCTATTAATTCTGAAGTCCTCGCCCGCATCTCGGCTTTGTGTGACGAAGTATCGGCGGCGGCCGAAGGCCTTCACGCTCGGCTTATCGCTCAACCGGACGATAAGATGGAGCAGGTTCTGGGCGATCACCTTGCCGCGCTTGCCAAGCTGGAGGCCGTCCGGGATACTGCTATCGAGAACGCGGCGAAAAGCCAAACCGACCGCAGTGACCTGTTTGCCGGCGGCAAGGACGTTTGAAGACATGGGTGAGATACTGCAGGAAGTGGGCTTCTGCGCGGGGTGCGGCGGTTCGATCAGTCAGAGAACTCGATTCTCCGGAAACCATATAATATGCGACAGCGACTGGGTTCTTGTCGGTGTAGTCATTGAGAATGACAGAGCTATCGATCCGGGCCGCCACTATCACGCGGCGTGTGTTCCTCCGACGGATAAGCCTTGGATAGGAAATTCCTCTCCAGCCAATAGTGCCTAACCCGGATGCGTCATGGATACGAAAGCGTCCATGGCGTCTACCTCTCTGAGGAATTCCATCTCTTCCTCAAAGCTGTTGTCGTCGTCAGGTTCGCACGGCGCGTTCTCTCCCCGTCGCATGAGGAGGATGTTCCCGGCTATCGGCAATAAAGGGGGCTCGCGGTTCGCTGCGGGCTCATCCCATCGAGCATCGTTGAGGTAGTTGTCGAGGGCGTCGATCACCTCAACCCCTTCATCGTCTTCAAATGGCGGATGCCATCGCATATACCGGACGGGGGCAATTCTCGCAGTCGTTGTATGCGGTGGTCGTCTATATCGCGCGTTTGACAACGTAGAGTATCCTTGTTTAAACCCCGCATTCCTTAAACTTTGAAGCGGTCGGGGTCGAAGTGCCAGCGGTTTTCTCACACGTCGCAGATATTGCCAAGGGTTTCTCAAAGGCCATCAAGGCCACTCCCAAGAAGGCGCCACCGAAGAAACCCGGACTGGCCTACCCATACCGGGTCGTCCCCCACGATGAAGTGTTTGCTGAAGAGAATCCCCTGACGCGAACCGCCCTTGTAGGCAAAAATTGGGAGATTGGAAGGGGAAATTCCGGCCTCCCGATAATGCTGATGATGGGCTTCAATCACTGGAAACTAGGCTTCGTCAGCGATTACATGGCGGGCTTCCGGACTGCGTACCTGCCGAGAAAAATTAGCTCAGTCGCGGCGGCCAAGTTGCTTTGGGAATGCCGAGGGCTGTCGCGAGACCTGATGATTTGGGGCTTCAATGATGCGAGCCCCGCAGTAACGCGTCTTGCGAGGAGATTGGGCTACAACGTTTACCGGATGGAAGACGGTTTCGTGCGGTCGGTCGAACTCGGCGCGAACCATTCGACGCCATATTCCCTGGTCGTGGACAACAAGGGGCTGTATTTCAACCCGCGCCAGCCTTCCGAGTTGGAAGACATTCTCAACTCGGATCAACGCCTTCGCGACCCAGAGTTTCTGGCGAAAGCGCAAAAGCATCTTGATTTCATCCTCGAAACCAACCTCACGAAATACAATGGCCTTCCAGGGGCTGCAGAAGAGTTCCTGTCAATCAGGCGAAGAGATGTCGTGCTCGTTATCGGTCAGGTTCCCGGGGATGCCTCCATCGTTTACGGCAACCCCGATGGGTGGACTTCCGAATCCTTGGTGGCGCTGGCGAGGAGCGAGAATCCAGGATGCGATATCATCTATCGCCCGCACCCAGACGTTTACAACAAGCCGGAGAAATACAAGGAGCGGCGCCGGAAAATTGCCAAAATGGCGACCATCGTCCCGCCATCGGTTGGCCTCTTGGACCTCCTGAAATCTGTAAAGAGCGTATATACGATCTCCTCCCTGGTCGGCATGGAAGCCGTTATGCGGGGTATCCGGGTAACTACGGTCGGTCTTCCCTTCTATGCTGGGTGGGGCGCCACGGACGACAGGTGCTCTCAACGTCGGGGCGGCCATGTTTTTCGGAGACGCAGGGTCGAGCTGACATCGCTACAGATCTTTGCCGGAACCTACCTTCTCTATGCGAAGTATTTGGCAAGCGACGACGGCGACGAAGGCTTAAGAGCAGCTTGCATGAAGATTATTGGCGAGCGGCAACTTCGCCGAGCACCGCTAACAATCCCTAATGCGCAGAGGGATCGAGAGGATTTGCTCAGAAGGGTAGCCAAGTCCGACGATTGGCATATGGCGCTTGGCCATGCAGTGCTGCCAAAATTGACTGCGCGTGACGTACTGGTCGTGGTGAGAAACTTAAACCTTCACGTCATTCTCGCCGACAAAAGCGCAAGAATATTCCAGATCGCGTTTGTCTGCCGCGTCCTGGGCTTGCTCACGACCTGGAATGATGTGTCCGCTTTCTTGTCCCGGGTGCGAGCCGTCGTGCCTGCTGAGGTCTTCTCATTTATCCTCAACATGCCCTGGGTGAGGCAGGGTGCCGTTCAGCTGCTGCAACACTTCTCCTGGCACCTTGAAAACCACGATGACGATGAAGACGCTCACGAAATCCTGAAGCAAGGGTTGGCATTGAGCCGTGATGAGAGCAACGAGGCGGCGGGAAACACAGTACCCAGAATGGGCGATGATGAGGCGGCAGCCTTGCTCGCGCTGCTGCAGTACGAATTTCGCACGCGCAAGCTCTCCAGTGTCATTGATGGCTGCTATCAGCTCTTGCTGGACGACAAGCACCGGGACGATGCCATTCAGCTGCTCATCGGGGCCGCGAGCCTGACGTTTGACTTCTCGTCTTCCGTGGCGCTAGCGGAGTTCGACTTCAAGACCGGCGCGCCCCGAAATAAAGGTAGGGACTTGGCGAGGATCGCCGAGGATATCCGCTTTGTGGAGCCCTTCGACCGTGAGAAGTTTTTGTGGTCCGTAATGGCTGCCGCCGTCGCCTCTCCGGAAAGCTTGGGGAATACGATGATGCTGGCCGAGCGCCTGGAGGATCAGTGCGGCGTGGAGAATTTCGAGAAGATATTCTTCTCGATGATGTCTCTGGACAACGATGTGACCCTAGAGAAGGCGAAGGCCTGGATCATACTTGAGCGCCCGGAGAAAGCCCTCCCCATCATCCACGAGTTGATCGAAACGACCGGCGAAAACATGAGCCTGCTCGTGGCGCTGAGCCAAGCCTATTCGTATCAGGGCGAGTTCGACAAGGCGAGAGCGGTCTGCCTCCGGGCTATCTCTCGATACGAGCATGTGAATGTCTACCGTGAGGCCATGAGGGTAGCTGTTATTGCCGGCGATATCGCGTGGGGAGAGGAACTGATCGAGGCTGCCAAGGCGAGAGAGCTTGACGTGGGCGAGATGTCCTTGCGGAAGATCCTCAATGGCGCCCGGAGAATTCACGAAGCCCTTCTGTCGCAGCGGGATATATCGCCGCACAAGGATATTCGGAAGAACTACCCGATCCAATACACCGACCCTGAGACCGTCGAAGGCGATTTCAGCGCCGACAACGTGTTTTTCCTGAGCGTGTTCGGGCCTGGGGATGAGATCAGAGCGGCACAAATCTATCCTGATATCGCCAAAGATCCGGATTTTGGGAGGTTCTCGATCGCGTGCGATCCGCGACTTCAAGGCATCATGGAGCGCTCCTTCCCCGATCTGCACTTCGTTCCGGTGGCGCGTGTACTCCGTCACGGCGTTCTGCGCGATATCAACCTGTATTCTCGACTTCCGTCCTCCGATCTGAGGCACGTCCTCGACAATGTTGGTCACGAGCATCTTGTCGCGAGCGACCGGACGATACTCACAGTCGACTTGTTGGCGAAATACCGACGTGACTATTCTGACTTCCATGGCGACAAGTATCTGATTGTTGACTCTGGCAGGGCGGAAGGCTTCAGGCGCCGATTGCCTCAGGAAAGGCTGCTTGTCGGGATCAACTGGCGCAGCAGCGTTTCAACGTTCTCTCGAAACCTGCATTATCTGAATATCGAGGAACTTGCGCCGATCTTCGAAATCGAGGGCGTTCAGTTCGTCAATCTGCAATACGATGAGTGCAGCGAAGAACTGGCGTGGGTAGAAGAGCGCTTCCCCAGCAAGCTGATCAACTTCTCGGATCTCGACCAGTTTGATGATATCGACGGCGTGGCCGCTCTGATGTCCGAGTTGGATCTCGTCATCGCGCCGGCAACGACCGTGGCTGAGTTGGCCGGCGCATGCGGCGTCAACACCTGGCTCCTGTCAAACACGGTTGAGTTGGACGGACGGAAGGTCCGCGAAGACAGCCTGGTCGACATCTGGCACAACAGCATGATCCACATCGAGGGGAGTATTCGAGGAGATAAAAAGTCACTCGTTTCTTCGCTTCGGCGCGCTCTTACAGAGTTTTTTGCCGATGCGGACCGGCTTTCCGACGTTGGTTGAGGGGATCGCCCGTGTAGAATTTCATGAAACCTCGCTTCGGCGGGGTTTTTTGTTGCCTCCTGTATGTGCTTTGCGCCGCTTTCCTCCCGCGCCTTATCCGACCATCTTCTACAGGGCGATCCCATTTGACCCTGCTTGTTCGGTCTTAGGCTTCAGCTATTCGAGGATGCTGGAGCCTTTTCATGCGCAAGACCTTGCCCGCCTTCGTGCCCGCCCACGCGAAGCTGCTGCTCAATTTCATCGGCGATACCGAGGCGCCGGAGGGCTATGACACAATCTTCGGCAACCGGCAGGACCGGCTGCCCGTCCGGCTCACCATGATGACCTATGGTGACATCGTAGATGCGCAGGCGAACTGGAACAACAAAGGTTGGGTGAAGAGGCACTGGGGCTTTTTGACCGCGTCGAGCGCGGCCGGCCGCTATCAGTTCATGCGCGCGACCCTCATCGGCATTGCGCAGGAGATCCCGACGCTCTCCGGCAACATGCTGTTCGATGCGGATCTGCAGGACAAGCTCGGCTACCATCTGCTGCTGCGCCGCGGCTACGACAAGTTCGTCGCCGGCGACATGTCCATTGCGGCGTTCGGAAAAGCCCTCGCGCAAGAATGGGCGAGCTTCCCGGTGCTCGCGGCCTGCAAGGGCGCGCATCGCGATCTGAGGCGCGGCCAAAGCTACTATGCCGGCGACGGCCTCAACAAGGCGCTGGTGAAGCCGGAGCGCGTCGAGGCGGTCCTGCGGCAGGTGCTTGCAGTGGTGGACGCTGAGCCTCTGGCGCCGTTGCCGAAGCCGCCGACCGCGGCGCCGGCGCCTCAGCCTGTCCCTGCCGCCAAGCCGTCGATCCGGGTGATACTCGCGCAGCTGCTGGCGAAACTCTTCGGAGGTCGCCGGGCATGAAGAAGCTGGTCGAACGTATCATCCGCTTCCGCACGTGGATCCTCAATCTTCTCCTGACGCTGGCGATCGTCGCGCCGGACATTCTCAACTCTCCGGAGATGCTGGCGCTTGTGCCTGCCGAATATCAGCGTTGGGTGCTCGCCGCAGCCTTCCTCATCAACATCTGGATGCGGCCGCGGCCGGCAGTCCTGCCGAGCGATCCCGAGGCTAAAGGCGATCGCCAATGAACTGGATCAACCGAGGCATCGGCGCGATCGTCGGCGCGGCCCTGATGGCAGTGCCCTCCTGCATATACGGCCAGCGGATCGAGCGCCAGTCGCTGGCCGTAGAGGCCGGCAAGAACGCGCTGGAGCGGATCCAGCATCTGGAGAAGAGCAATGCGAACTTCAAGAAACTTTCGGATCGCGATCGCTGCCTTATCTTCATGCGTGACAGCGGCCTGCCAGACAGTGCCTGCCACTGAGGGCTCCGGCTACCAGTTCGTTCGCTTCTCGAATCCCGAGGCAGCCAGGGCGGCATCGCAGGATGCGACGGCAGGGCCGGCGATCTCTTCCAACAACAGGCAGTGCCGGCTGGATCCCGGCTGCCGCAAATAGGTATCAGCTGAATGAATGAAAATACCGGCTGGTTTGATCGACGGCTCTCGATCGGCAATATCATCACTATCTTCGTCGTGATGGCAGGCCTCTTCGGCTCCTGGTACCAATTCAAGACAGATCTGGCCCTGCAGGCGGCAGCGCTCCTGACTGAAGCTTCCGAACGGGCACGCCTCGAAGCGCGCCTGGTCAAGATGGAGAACGAACGCGACGACACGCGCGACCGGTTGACCCGCATCGAGGTCACCATCAAGCAGCTCGGCGACACCAGCGACCGGATACTCCGCGCCGTGGAGAAGTAGCGTCAACGGCGCGTAGCATCGTCGCAAAGTCGGACAAGGGATTTGAGCTAAATGGTTGTAAAGGCTCAAATTTGAGATAATTTGTAATCAGTAGGTCGGGAGTTCGAGTCTCTCTGGGGGCACCAGAAAACCCTGAAAACAATCCGTCGCCCACGCTTCCTTCCGGTTGCCCCCTTCGCTCCGGCAAGGTTTCATCGGCATCGAAGTGGCGCAGCCATCCAACCGTCGCATCAAATCTCGAACGACGCGGCCGGCCTCGGGTCGACCTCGCGGCAGCGCTTCAGCGCCTTGATCAGATTTTCCGCCAGAAAGTCGATGAGGGCGCGGGTCGCGGGCAGCAGGCCGTGGCGCGAGGGGAAGACGAGGTGAACCATGACGTTGCCGGAGGTCCACTCCGGCAGGACCGGAACGAGGGCGCCGGTTCGGAAGGCGCGCTCGCAGATGTGGTCGGGCAGCAGCGCTATGCCCATGCCTTCGATGGCTGCGCGTTCGAGGATGAGAAAATCGCTGCAGCCGACGATGGGCCGGTGAGCGATCTCGATCGCTCCCCCGGTTGCGTGTACGAGCCGCCAGACATCATTGGGGTGCTGCTCATTCATCGACAGCGTCGGCATTTGCGAAAGATTGTCGGTCGTGATCTCACCGAGGCGCGCGAGAAGCGTCGGGCTGGCGGCGAGGCGTTGGCGCACTTCGCCGAATTTGCGGACGATCAGCTGGCTGTCGGTGTCGAGCTGGTCGCGTGCGCGCAAGGCCACGTCGATCCGTTCCTCGATGAGATCGATCCGCCGGTTGGAGGCGGTGATCAACAGGCGGACACCCGGATATCGGCGGTGAAAGGCGGGCAGGATGTCGGCGAGCATCGGTGTGAAGCCGATAGGACAGGCGAGCCGGACGACGCCCGTCGGCTCGGCGCGCACTGCGGCGATCTCGGCTTCGGCGGCGGCCACGCCGTCGAGCAGCCCCTGGGCGTGCTCGTAAAAGACGCGGCCGATTTCGGTCATTCGAAGCTTGCGCGTCGAGCGCTCGAGCAGACGCACGCCCAATTGCTCCTCCAGGCGTGCGACATGTTTGCTGAGCTTGGATTTCGGCACGTTCAGGTCGCGCGCGGCGGCGCTGAAGCCATTGTGTTTGACGACTGCGGCGAAGAGCGCGATATCGTTGAGATCCTGCATGAGTGCCTCCCATCAAAGGCGGTATCGACGTTCGGTGCGGCTCCCCGTCGATTGGAGGGTGACGATTGGAGCTCAGGGGGCCATCTGCCGCGATATATGCCGAATTGTTTCCCTGGGGAAACGGAATGTCAAATATTCGCTGACTTATCGAATGATTGTTTGCAGATCATATGTGATGCACCGCAACGTAAGCAAAGGTGCTTCCCATGAAAATCCTCCATATCGACTCCGGCATTCTCGGCGAACACTCCGTCTCCCGCCGCCTGACGTCGGCAATCGTGTCGCAGCTCAAGGCCGACCAGCCCAATGCGGAGATCACCTATCGGGATCTCGCATCCGAACGCGTTCCGCACCTGACCGGCGCACAGATCATGGCGCCTGCAGACCTCGAGGGTGTCGATGCCGCTCTGGCCGCCGATGTGCGTATCGGCCGCCAGATGCTCGAGGAATTCCTGGCTGCCGACACGGTCGTCGTCGGTGCGCCGATGTATAACTTCTCGATCCCGAGCCAGCTCAAGGCCTGGATCGACCGTCTGGCCGTTGCCGGCAAAACCTTCCGCTATACCGAAGCAGGACCGGAAGGCCTCGCCAAGGGCAAGAAGGTGATCATCGCCTCCACCCGTGGCGGTCATTATTCGGTCGCCCCGGCTTCCGCCATGGACCACCAGGAAACCTATCTGCGGTCGGTCTTCGGTTTCTTCGGCATAACGGACATCGAGTTCATCCGCGCAGAGGGTCTGAATCTCGGCCCCGACCAGAAGCAGTTCGCCATAGCCGAAGCCGAAAAGACGATTGCTCAGGGCAACGTTCTGAAGCTCGCAAGCTAATCATTCGGCCGGCGCCGTGGCGCCGGTTCGTTGCGGAGGATGCCGGCCGAGCAATCAGCCGGCATTCTCCGTTTCTGATCGGGTCGAAACTGCGCTATTCTGTCGGGCATGAAATGCGTGCGCGCCCTGCGGTTTCTGGCGTTGTCGCTCGCGGCCGTCGCCCTGGTGGCCGGAAGTGTTTCCGCGTCTGCGCCGGGCGGGCGGTGCACCTGTCGTCACCGCGATGGGGGCAAATACGAACTCGGCCAGACTGCGTGCATCCGCATCGGCGACGTCTCCTATCTCGCGCGCTGCGAAATGAACCTCAACGTCACGACTTGGAAAAGATTGCAGGACGGCTGTCCGACGGCGGGGCTCGCCGTGACGATCGTCCCGCCGGCTCCTATCCCCTAAGATGATGTCTTGCCGCGTACATTGCGATGGCGGCGGCATTCGACACGTTCAGCGACTTGATCGCGCCGGGCATGTCGAGCCGTGCGAGCGCCTTGACCGTCTGCCGGGTCTTCTGGCGCAGGCCCTTACCCTCCGAACCGAGCACCAGCGCGATCTTGTCGCCGACGAATGTGCCTTCGAGCGGCTGCGGCCCCTCCGAATCGAGGCCTATCGTCATGAAGCCGAGTTCGTGGAGCTCTTCGAGGGTGTCGGCGAGATTGGTGATCTGGATATAAGGAATGAGCTCCAGCGCACCCGAGGCCGATTTCGCCAGCACACCTGATTCGGTTGGACTGTGGCGCATCGTCGTAATGAGCGCGCCTGCGTCGAAGGCGACCGCCGAGCGCATGATCGCTCCGACATTGTGGGGATCGGTCACCTGATCGAGAACGAGAATCAAGGGGCAGTCGCGAAGAGCCTCGAGCTTGCGGTGCGGCAGAGGCTGCGTCTCCAGCATCACGCCCTGGTGAATGGCATCGGGCCCGAGCATGCGGTCGAGCTCCTGCGGCGTTACAGTTTCGGCCGGGAAGGGGAGCGCCGCCAGATCGCCGAGCTCCAGGCGGGCGGCGGCGTTCTGCGTTACCGAGAGGCGGATGATGCGGCGTTCCGGATTGTCGAGGGCGGCGCGGACCGTGTGCAGGCCGTAGAGGAGCACCTGGTCCGGGGCGAGCGCCGGCGGCTTCCAGTCGGCGGGCAGCTTTCCGCGCTTGTCCTGGCGCGGAGTCGGAATCTCCCCGCGTTCGCGCCGGGCGTCCCGGTGCGCACGGCGCAGATTTGCATAATGGGTGTCTTTGGCGCTCTTGTCGCCGGTCTTGTCCTTGCTCATGCCGGTCTTATAGTAAGCTTCGCCTCCGGTTGAAACTGATTTCGGAAATCGCCGCTGCGGCCGGCAGTGGAGAAATTCTGAGAATTTGCATTTCGCCGTGTTGACAGGACGAATGCAGGCGGTCATATACCCGGCGCAGATCGCGGGGCGGCGACAAACGACGCCGGTTCTTACGCGATCTCAAATGCTTGGTCGATTGATCCCGACAGAAAAATGGAGGGATGCCCGAGTGGTTAAAGGGGACGGACTGTAAATCCGTTGGCTCAGCCTACGTTGGTTCAAATCCAACTCCCTCCACCATTCTGCTTCAGGATCGAAGGCCCGCGGGTATAGCTCAATGGTAGAGCAGCAGCCTTCCAAGCTGAATACGCGGGTTCGATTCCCGCTACCCGCTCCAGCTTCTTTTTCAAAGCATCAAAAAAATCCGCTGCACTTCAGGTTTGTGCCGCACGCGCTTGTTTACGTTCTATTTTCCGGCCCGAGGCGTAGCGCTTTGGGTACTTCTGCCGCCGCTTGCCGCTGCCTTTCTGAAGAGGCGAGACCTTGCCGTTCCGGCGCACGCAATTAAGTCTTGCGCAAATGCGACGAAACCCTTAAACGGCTCGACAAACCGGCCCCGCCGGCTGATCCATCCGATTTGACCACAGGAAGCGTACCCATGGCAAAGAGCAAATTTGAGCGCAATAAGCCGCACGTCAACATTGGCACGATTGGCCACGTTGACCATGGCAAGACGTCGCTGACGGCAGCGATCACGAAGTATTTCGGCGAGTTCAAGGCGTATGACCAGATCGACGCTGCGCCGGAAGAAAAGGCGCGCGGCATCACCATTTCGACGGCGCACGTCGAATACGAGACGCCGAACCGTCACTATGCGCACGTCGACTGCCCCGGCCACGCCGACTACGTCAAGAACATGATCACCGGTGCGGCGCAGATGGACGGCGCGATCCTGGTTGTTTCGGCCGCTGACGGCCCGATGCCGCAGACGCGCGAGCACATCCTGCTCGCTCGCCAGGTCGGCGTTCCGGCGATCGTGGTGTTCCTGAACAAGGTCGACCAGGTCGACGACGCTGAACTGCTCGAGCTGGTCGAGCTGGAAGTGCGCGAACTGCTGTCGTCCTACGAATTCCCGGGCGACGACATTCCGATCATCAAGGGTTCGGCTCTGGCCGCGCTTGAGGATTCCGACAAGAAGATCGGCGAAGACGCGATCCGCGAGCTGATGGCTGCGGTTGACGCCTACATCCCGACGCCTGAGCGTCCGATCGACCAGCCGTTCCTGATGCCGATCGAAGACGTGTTCTCGATCTCGGGCCGCGGTACGGTCGTGACCGGTCGCGTCGAGCGCGGCATCGTCAAGGTCGGTGAGGAAATCGAGATCGTCGGCATCCGTCCGACGACGAAGACGACCTGCACGGGCGTTGAAATGTTCCGCAAGCTGCTCGACCAGGGCCAGGCCGGCGACAACATCGGCGCGCTGCTTCGCGGTGTCGACCGCAACGGCGTCGAGCGCGGCCAGATTCTGTGCAAGCCGGGTTCGGTCAAGCCGCACCGCAAGTTCAAGGCCGAAGCCTACATCCTGACGAAGGAAGAGGGTGGCCGTCACACGCCGTTCTTCACCAACTACCGTCCGCAGTTCTACTTCCGCACGACGGACGTGACCGGCATCGTGACGCTTCCGGAAGGCACGGAAATGGTCATGCCGGGCGACAACGTCACGGTTGACGTCGAGCTGATCGTGCCGATCGCGATGGAAGAAAAGCTGCGCTTCGCTATCCGCGAAGGCGGCCGCACCGTCGGCGCAGGTATCGTCGCCTCCATCGTCGAGTAATTCCGGTCGGACCGGACTTCGAACCCCGCGGGCAACCGCGGGGTTTTTCTTTTTGGCCGTTTACCAATCAACTTTTGAAGCGGCGGGCAATCTCTTTCGCGTGTGATGTCTGCAACAGTGCTTGCATAGTCCCGCACGCATCGCCCGAATATTACGGGACCTTGCCGCCGGTCCGTGTTACCTTCCGGTCCTGACGATTTGCCGAATGCGACCTACGGCGCCGCGCGTTTTAGGCGCGCAAAGACCGCTTAAGCGCTTGAATTGCAGCATGTTTGTCCATCAATCGGCTCCGATTGGCGGAAATATGCAGCAGGATCGGAAGCCAATGAAAAGACGTATTCCCACGCGGCTTGCCGCGGCTGGCATCGTTTTGATCTGCGTCGGGAAGTCCCCGCAATTTGCCTCGGCCGCCGATGACCGCCCGCTTATCTGGTCGCCTTCCAAGACCGGAGCCAACTCCTACAAGTTCCGGTTCGGCGTTCGCCGGACGGGCCGGTGGAACACGTCCGCCGGTGCCGAAGTCTCGATGGACGCCACACGCTCTGGCAAGATCAATCCACCCGGCGCGCCGGTCCGCCTCTGGGGAACGGCTTCGCGCGGAAGCGGGCGAGGGGCGGTCACGCGTTCCTCTCAGGTCAGCGTGGACTACAATGCTTTGCGAGGGGCCGGCAACTTCGGCGCCGGTACCGCGCGCAGCTGGATCGTCACGCCCACGCTCGATGCGGAGGTCCACCGGAGCATCGCTATCCAATGCAACGCCTATGAGAGCCGGTGCAGCGAACCGAAGCTCACTCAATCCGCCAAGCTCGTGTCTCCCGCAAGCCGAACGTCGCTCACCGTGCAGAGCCAGGTTTCGCGTGACGGCGTCAGCGGTGTGAGCCGGATTGGGGTGGAACAGAATTTCGGAAATCTGCGCCTCGGCGCGGCCGTCGCCGATCCGTTGCTGGAGCCGCGCAGTGTGGTCGATGTCCGCTATAGTCTGAAGTGGTGAATCGGCAGGAACACTCGGCGCCACGCACGATCGATCTTGCGCAAGGGCGCAAAGTACCTAACCTACAGAGCGGCGCATACAGCAAAGTCGCTGCAGCACGTCTTCTTCTGCGTGGGGATATATCATGAAAAAGCGAATTCTGTTTACCGGCGGCTCGGGGAAGGCCGGGCGGCACGCCGTGCCCTACCTCATCGAGGCCGGCTATGAGGTGCACAATGTCGATCTCGTGCCGCTCGACAGCCCCGGCGTCACCAATCTGATCGCCGACATCACCGACAGCGGCCAGATGTTCAATGCGCTGTCGATGCACCGGGACTTCCCCGATCTCGACCAGGGCATGCAGCCCTTCGGCGCCGTCGTGCATTTCGCGGCCATTCCGCGCATTCTCATCAAACCCGACAACGAAACCTTCCGGGTCAACGTGATGGGTACCTACAACGTCATCGAGGCGGCGGTAAAGCTCGGCATCCGAAAGATCATCGTCGCTTCCAGCGAGACGACCTATGGCGTCTGCTTTGCGGAGGGGCACCGGGACTTCCATCACTTTCCTCTCGAAGAGGATTACGACGTCGATCCGATGGATTCCTACGGGCTTTCCAAGGTGGTGAACGAGAAGACGGCGAGGGCCTTCGCCGAGCGCTCCGGCTTCGATATTTACGCTTTGCGCATCGGCAACGTGGTCGAACCGCATGAATATGCGGACTTCCCGCACTATTTCGCCCATCCGGAGATCCGCAAAAGGATCGCCTGGAGCTATATCGATGCCCGTGACCTCGGCCAGATCGTGAAGCTTTGCGTTGAGAAGGATGGTCTCGGCTTCGCGATATTCAACGCCGCGAACGACACGGTATCGGCCAACACGCCTTCGCGCGAACTGGCCAGGCAGTTCTATCCAAATGTTCCCTTCACGCGCGAGATCGGCGAATTCGAAGGGCTGCTTTCCAATCGCAAGATCCGCGAGGTCCTCGGTTTCAAGGAAGAGCACGATTGGCGGAAATATGTACGGCTGAACGAGTAGATCACGATGAGTTGAGGCGCGTGTAGCGGGCGGAATGCCGCTCACACTTTCCTCGTCCCTCGAGCGGCGTCGCAGCCGCCGTTCGGGCACCCGCGGAGAGGGCGGCCGAAATTTTGTTGATTCTTTTTTCTCTTTTGCTGCGAATGCGCTTGAAAGCGTCCGGCAAACTGAATATTAAGCCGCTGACTTGGGATGCAGCCGGTTCGGTTGCGTCGCGGCACCGTAGGGGTATAGCTCAGTTGGTAGAGCGGCGGTCTCCAAAACCGCAGGTCGGGGGTTCGAGCCCCTCTGCCCCTGCCATTCTCCCGATCCTGCCGTGTTGGGATGCGTGGGGAAGGCGGCATTGCCGTCTTTGTATATTCACAAAAAAGGCTGATTGGCTCTTGTGGTTTTCGCAATCGGTCTTTATGTAGGGTCCAAACAGACACGCGGTGCGTGGGGCTGACATGTCGGCTTTACGCGCCGTAATGGCGTGAGCATTATATGGCATCCAAAACAAATCCATTTGCGTTTCTGCAGCAGGTGCGCGCTGAAACGTCGAAAGTGACTTGGCCTTCGCGGCGCGAGACGACGATCTCGACGCTGATGGTTTTCGTCATGGTCTCTTTTGCCGCCGCCTTTTTCTTTGGTGCGGACCAGTTGCTGGGTTGGGTAATGAGCCTGATCCTCAACGTTGGCGCTTGATTGGGTGGAGAGTAGCATGGCTGCGCGCTGGTATATTGTTCACGCCTATTCGAATTTTGAAAAGAAGGTCGCCGAATCGATCGAGGAGAAGGCCAAGCAGAAGGGCCTCACCCATCTCTTCGAGAAGATTCTCGTCCCGACCGAGAAGGTGGTCGAGGTACGTCGCGGGCGCAAAGTCGATGCGGAGCGGAAGTTCTTTCCGGGTTATGTCCTCGTTCGCGCCGATCTGACCGACGAGGCCTATCACCTTATCAAGAACACGCCGAAAGTGACCGGTTTCCTTGGCACGGACAGCAAGCCGGTGCCGATTCCGGATCACGAGGCCGACCGTATTCTCGGTCAGGTGCAGGACGGAGTCGAGCGCCCGAAGCCTTCGGTCTCCTTCGAGATCGGCGAGCAGGTCCGCGTTTCCGACGGCCCGTTCGCATCGTTCAACGGCACCGTTCAGGATGTCGATGAAGAGCGGTCGCGCTTGAAGGTCGAGGTATCGATCTTTGGCCGCGCGACGCCTGTCGAGCTGGAATACGGCCAGGTCGAAAAGGTCTGATAGAGCGTAAGCGAATACGAATGGGCAGGTCGATTTATCGGCTTGTTCGGCGGAGCGATCCGCATCGCGTGGGAGGTTTCCGACCTTAAGCCGGGTCGGTTCATCCGCACCACGCAACCGCAGCCGCCGATCGATCGATCGGCAAATGGCCGGGCAGCCGGCTGATGAGCTCCCTTTTCGGCCTCGCCGCAAAGGAGCAGTGAAAGGCAGAGAGAAATGGCTAAGAAAGTTGCAGGCCAGCTCAAGCTGCAGGTGAAGGCCGGCTCGGCGAATCCGTCGCCGCCGATCGGTCCTGCGCTTGGTCAGCGTGGCATTAACATCATGGAATTCTGCAAGGCGTTCAACGCCGCCACGCAGGAAATGGAAAAGGGTATGCCGATCCCGGTCGTCATCACCTATTACCAGGACAAGTCCTTCACATTCGTCATGAAGCAGCCGCCTGTCAGCTACTTCCTGAAGCGCGAAGCGAAGGTCCAGGCGGGCTCCAAGACCCCGGGCAAGGCCAAGGCCGGCTCGATCTCCAAGGCTCAGATCCGCACGATCGCAGAGGCCAAGATGAAGGACCTCAACGCGGCCGATATCGAAGGCGCAATGGCGATGGTTGAGGGCTCGGCCCGCTCCATGGGCCTGGAAGTGACGGGCTAAGACCATGGCGAAGATTGCAAAGCGTGTACAGAAGTCCCGCGAGGGCATCGATCCGGCGAAGCTCTATGGCCTTACCGAGGCCGTAACGCTGGTCAAGGAGCGTGCGACGGCCAAGTTCGACGAAACGATCGAAGTCGCTATGAACCTCGGCGTCGATCCGCGCCATGCCGACCAGATGGTCCGCGGTGTGGTCAATCTGCCGAACGGCACCGGCCGGTCGGTTCGCGTCGCCGTTTTCGCCCGTGGCGCGAAGGCTGACGAAGCCAAGGCTGCCGGCGCCGACGTCGTCGGTGCGGAAGAGCTCGTCGAAATCGTACAGGGCGGCAAGATCGACTTCGATCGCTGCATCGCGACCCCCGACATGATGCCGCTCGTCGGCCGTCTCGGTAAGGTTCTCGGCCCGCGTGGCATGATGCCGAACCCGAAGGTCGGCACCGTCACCATGGACGTCGCCGGAGCAGTCAAGGCTTCGAAGGGCGGCGCCGTCGAGTTCCGCGTTGAGAAGGCGGGTATCGTTCACGCCGGCATCGGCAAGGCTTCCTTCGATGCCAAGGCGCTCGAAGAGAACATCCGCGCCTTTGCAGATGCCGTGATCAAGGCAAAGCCGACCGGCGCCAAGGGCAACTACGTCAAGCGCGTGGCTGTTTCTTCGACGATGGGCCCCGGCCTCAAGGTCGACCCGGCAACGATCAGCGCTGCCTGATTGATGATTTGACGGGCTTCGGCCCGTAACCAGATTTCCGGCCTTTCGGGGCCGGAAATTCCGGGCCTACCGCCCGGAACTCCTGTCCGAGATTGCGGGTGGTTTTACCTTAATCACCTGGCCCGCATGAGACGGGTAAGATCTGAATTTCACGAAGACGCGGACGCGTCGGAATTCGGTTCGAACCTCGCTTGCCTTGTGTCAGACCCGGCTTTCCGGGAACGCCAAGGGACAGGATCCTCAAGCGTTGCTTGGGATCGAGAATGATCCCGGGTGACAAAGGCAAACCCGGCAGGGCTGCGATGAGCAACCCTGCCAACTGGAGACAGACAGTGGAAAGAGCGGAAAAACGCGAATTCGTCACGGAGCTGAACGAAGTCTTCAAGGCTTCCGGTTCGGTTGTCGTGGCCCACTATGCTGGTGTCACAGTCGCGCAGATGAACGACTTCCGTTCGAAGATGCGCGCTGCTGGCGGCACCGTCAGAGTCGCGAAAAACCGCCTGGCCAAGATCGCTCTTCAGGGCACGGAGTCTGAAGGGATGATCGATCTCTTCAAGGGTCAGACGCTGATCGCTTTCAGCGAAGACCCCGTAACGGCTCCGAAGGTCGTCGTGGATTTCGCCAAGACCAACGACAAGCTCGTTGTTCTGGGCGGCGCCATGGGGGCAACCACGCTCAACGCCGAAGGTGTCAAGTCGCTTGCGACCCTGCCTTCTCTCGACGAGCTGCGCGCGAAGCTGCTGGGCCTTCTCAACGCCCCGGCAACCCGCGTCGCGACGGTTGTCGCAGCACCGGCAAGCCAGCTTGCCCGCGTGTTCTCGGCCTATGCCAAGAAGGACGAAGCCGCCTGAGGCGGAATTTCGCTGTTGTATTTAAAACCAGTTCGAACCGAACAAAAGGAAAAGTAAAATGGCTGATCTCGCAAAGATCGTTGAAGACCTCTCCTCGCTGACCGTCCTGGAAGCTGCTGAGCTTTCCAAGCTTCTCGAAGAAAAGTGGGGCGTTTCCGCCGCTGCTCCGGTAGCCGTTGCTGCTGCCGGTGGCGCTGCTGGCGCTGCTGCTCCGGCTGAAGAAGAAAAGACCGAGTTCGACGTCATCCTGACGGATGCCGGCGCGAACAAGATCAACGTCATCAAGGAAGTCCGCGCCATCACCGGCCTCGGCCTCAAGGAAGCCAAGGACCTGGTCGAAGGCGCTCCGAAGGCTGTCAAGGAAGCCGTTTCCAAGGCGGAAGCTGCTGACCTCAAGAAGAAGCTCGAAGACGCTGGCGCGAAGGTCGACGTCAAGTAATTCGACGAAATGCGAAAGGGAGGTGGCCTTCGTGGCCGCCTCTCTTTGACCGTTTTTAGAACATATTACCCAAAAGCCTGTCGAAAACGGCTTTTGGGTAATGGGTTCTTCAAGAGGATGGTCTCCATCGAAGGACAGCACAGCATTCCGCGCTGGCGTCTTTCGAATGCTGGACGAGATTGAACTACCCATTGATTGACGGGGTCGACTGGCCATCGGTTCCCGTCCGTTGCAGGCCCGGATGCAAGATTGACAAGGAGCGACGATGGCTCAGACCCTTTCGTTTAACGGTCGTAGGCGCGTACGCAAGTTTTTTGGTAAAATTCCCGAAGTCGCGGAGATGCCGAACCTCATCGAGGTTCAGAAGGCGTCTTACGACCAGTTCCTCATGGTCGACGAGCCCCAAGGCGGGCGGCCGGATGAGGGGCTTCAAGCCGTTTTCAAATCGGTATTTCCGATCAAAGATTTTTCCGGCGCTTCGATGCTCGAGTTCGTTTCCTACGAATTCGAGGCGCCGAAGTTCGACGTCGAGGAGTGCCGTCAGCGCGACCTGACCTATGCGGCGCCGCTCAAGGTGACGCTGCGGCTGATCGTGTTCGATATCGACGAGGACACCGGCGCCAAGTCCATCAAGGATATCAAGGAACAGAACGTCTATATGGGCGACATGCCGCTCATGACGGACAACGGTACTTTCATCGTCAACGGCACGGAACGCGTCATCGTCTCGCAGATGCACCGTTCGCCGGGTGTCTTCTTCGACCATGACAAGGGCAAGAGCCACTCGTCCGGCAAGCTGCTCTTCGCCGCGCGCGTGATCCCCTATCGCGGCTCGTGGCTCGACATCGAATTCGACGCGAAGGACATCGTCCATGCGCGCATCGACCGCCGCCGCAAGATTCCGGTGACCTCGCTTCTGATGGCGCTGGGAATGGACGGCGAGGAAATCCTCGACACCTTCTACACGAAGTCGCTCTACCAGCGCGACGGCGAGGGCTGGCGCGTGCCGTTCCAGCCGGATGCGCTCAAGGGCCAGAAGACTCTGTCAGACATGATCGACGCCGATACCGGCGAGGTCGTCGTCGAGAGCGGCAAGAAGCTGACCCCGCGCCTGCTCCGGCAGTTGCAGGAAAAGGGCCTGAAGGCACTCAAGGCGACCGACGACGATCTCTACGGCAACTATCTCGCCGAGGACGTCGTCAACTTCGAGACCGGCGAGATCTATCTCGAGGCCGGTGACGAGATCGACGAGAAGACGCTTCCGGTCATCCTTTCCGCCGGCTTCGATGAGATCCCGGTGCTCGACATCGACCACATCAATATCGGCGCCTATATCCGCAACACGCTTTCGGCCGACAAGAACGAGAACCGTCAGGACGCGCTGTTCGACATCTACCGCGTCATGCGTCCGGGTGAGCCGCCGACCATGGATTCGGCCGAAGCCATGTTCAATGCGCTCTTCTTCGATGCGGAGCGCTACGACCTCTCGGCCGTCGGCCGCGTGAAGATGAACATGCGCCTCGATCTGGACGTTCCGGACACGGTTCGCACGCTGCGCAAGGAAGACATCCTGGCCGTGGTCAAGATGCTCGTGGAGCTGCGTGACGGCAAGGGCGAGATCGACGACATCGACAATCTCGGCAACCGTCGCGTCCGCTCGGTCGGCGAGTTGATGGAGAACCAGTATCGTCTGGGTCTCCTGCGCATGGAACGTGCGATCAAGGAACGCATGTCCTCGATCGAGATCGACACCGTGATGCCGCAGGACCTGATCAACGCGAAGCCGGCTGCCGCGGCCGTTCGCGAATTCTTCGGCTCCTCGCAGCTGTCGCAGTTCATGGACCAGGTGAACCCGCTTTCGGAAATCACCCATAAGCGCCGTCTTTCGGCACTGGGTCCGGGCGGTCTGACCCGCGAGCGCGCCGGCTTCGAAGTGCGCGACGTGCATCCGACGCATTACGGCCGTATCTGCCCGATCGAGACGCCGGAAGGCCCGAACATCGGTCTGATCAACTCGCTTGCGACCTTCGCCCGCGTCAACAAGTACGGCTTCATCGAGAGCCCGTACCGCAAGATCGTGGACGGCAAGGTGACGAACGACGTCGTCTATCTGTCGGCGATGGAAGAAGCCAAGTATCACGTTGCACAGGCAAACTCGGTTCTGGACGACGACGGCTCCTTCTCCGAAGAATTCGTCGTTTGCCGCCACGCCGGCGAAGTCATGCTGGCACCGCGCGACAATATCAACCTGATGGACGTTTCGCCGAAGCAGCTCGTCTCGGTCGCGGCCGCGCTCATTCCGTTCCTCGAGAACGATGACGCCAACCGCGCGCTGATGGGCTCGAACATGCAGCGTCAGGCCGTGCCGCTGCTGCGTGCGGAAGCTCCCTTCGTCGGTACCGGCATGGAGCCGGTCGTCGCGCGCGACTCCGGTGCTGCGATCGCTGCCCGCCGCGGCGGTATCGTCGACCAGGTGGACGCGACCCGTATCGTTATCCGCGCCACCGAAGACCTGGATCCGTCCAAGTCGGGCGTCGATATCTACCGCCTGCAGAAGTTCCAGCGCTCCAACCAGAACACCTGCGTCAACCAGCGCCCGCTCGTCACCGTCGGTGACGTGATCAACAAGGGCGATATCATCGCGGACGGTCCGTCGACGGACCTCGGCGATCTGGCGCTCGGCCGCAACGCGCTCGTCGCGTTCATGCCCTGGAACGGCTACAACTACGAAGACTCGATCCTGCTCTCCGAGCGGATCGTGCGTGACGACGTCTTCACCTCGATCCACATCGAGGAATTCGAAGTGATGGCGCGCGACACCAAGCTTGGTCCGGAAGAAATCACCCGCGACATTCCGAACGTTTCGGAAGAAGCGCTGAAGAACCTGGACGAAGCCGGTATCGTGTACATCGGCGCCGAAGTTCAGCCGGGCGACATCCTCGTCGGCAAGATCACGCCGAAGGGCGAGAGCCCGATGACGCCGGAAGAAAAGCTTCTGCGCGCCATCTTCGGCGAGAAGGCGTCGGACGTTCGCGACACGTCGATGCGCATGCCGCCGGGCACCTTCGGCACGGTCGTAGAAGTGCGCGTCTTCAACCGCCATGGCGTCGAGAAGGACGAGCGCGCGATGGCGATCGAGCGCGAGGAAATCGAGCGTCTTGCGAAGGACCGCGACGACGAACAGGCGATCCTCGACCGCAACGTCTATGCGCGTCTGGTCGACATGCTTCGCGGCCACGTCGCCGTTGCCGGTCCGAAGGGCTTCAAGAAGGGCACCGAGCTCTCCAACGTCGTCATCAGTGAATATCCCCGCTCGCAGTGGTGGATGTTCGCTATCGAGGACGAGAAGGCTCAGGGCGAGATCGAAGCGCTTCGCGCACAGTACGACGAATCCAAGTCGCGCCTTGAACAGCGCTTCATGGACAAGGTCGAGAAGGTGCAGCGCGGCGATGAGATGCCTCCGGGCGTCATGAAGATGGTCAAGGTCTTCGTCGCCGTTAAGCGCAAGATCCAGCCGGGCGACAAGATGGCCGGCCGCCACGGCAACAAGGGTGTCGTCTCGCGGATCGTCCCGATCGAAGACATGCCGTTCCTCGAAGACGGTACGCATGTCGACGTGGTTCTGAACCCGCTGGGCGTGCCGTCGCGCATGAATGTCGGCCAGATCCTCGAGACCCATCTCGGTTGGGCTTGCGCCGGCATGGGCAAGAAGATCGGAGCGATGCTCGATGCATATAAGGCGGGCGCTGACATTCAGCCGCTGCGCGATACCATCGACAGCGTCATCGGATCTGGCCCGAAGGGTGAGCCGATCAAGCAGTACGACGATGAATCGATCGTTCGGCTTGCCGAGCAGACCCGCCGCGGCGTTTCGATCGCGACACCGGTCTTCGACGGTGCTGTCGAAGCGGACGTCAACGAGATGCTGGAGCAGGCTGGCCTGAAGGTAACCGGTCAGTCGACGCTCTATGACGGCCGTACCGGCGAGACTTTCGATCGCCAGGTGACCGTGGGCTACATCTACATGCTGAAGCTCAACCACCTGGTCGACGACAAGATCCACGCCCGTTCGATCGGTCCTTACTCGCTCGTTACCCAGCAGCCGCTGGGCGGCAAGGCGCAGTTCGGCGGTCAGCGCTTCGGCGAAATGGAGGTCTGGGCTCTGGAAGCCTATGGTGCCGCCTACACGCTGCAGGAAATGCTGACGGTCAAGTCGGACGACGTGGCCGGCCGCACCAAGGTCTACGAGGCGATCGTCCGCGGCGACGATACCTTCGAAGCGGGTATTCCGGAGAGCTTCAACGTTCTCGTCAAGGAAATGCGCTCGCTGGGCCTTTCGGTCGAGCTGGAGAATTCCAAGGTCGATGACGTCGGTAGCACGGCGCAACTGCCGGACGCGGCGGAGTAAGAGTCATCAGGTGCGTGCCGCTAAGCGGCGCGCACCGTTTCCGCCGTCGGGCACCTGATTGTCCGCGGCAGGAAAAGGGCCGCACCCGATGCGGTTTTAGCTGTTTATGGGGCAGGGGCCGGCGCCCGGGATTGCCGGCACCCTCGCCAAGCTCAGGGCTTAAATGCCCGCAAAGGAGACAGGCATGAACCAAGAGGTCATGAATCTTTTCAATCCGCAGGTGCCTGCACAGACCTTCGATTCCATCCGGATTTCGATAGCGTCCCCGGAGAAGATTCTTTCCTGGTCTTACGGTGAGATCAAGAAGCCGGAGACGATTAACTACCGTACCTTCAAGCCGGAACGCGACGGTCTTTTCTGCGCCCGCATCTTTGGTCCGATCAAGGACTACGAGTGCCTGTGCGGCAAGTACAAGCGCATGAAGTACAAGGGCATCATCTGCGAAAAGTGCGGCGTCGAAGTCACGCTGTCGCGCGTGCGCCGCGAGCGCATGGGCCATATCGAGCTCGCCGCGCCGGTTGCTCACATCTGGTTCCTGAAGTCGCTGCCGAGCCGCATCGCAACGCTGCTCGACATGACGCTCAAGGATATCGAACGCGTTCTCTATTTCGAGAACTACATCGTCACCGAGCCGGGTCTGACGTCGCTCAAGGAAAATCAGCTCCTGAGCGAAGAAGAATACATGATCGCGGTCGACGAGTTCGGTGAGGACCAGTTCACCGCGATGATCGGCGCCGAAGCGATCTACGAGATGCTCGCATCGATGAATCTCGAGAAGATCGCGGGTGATCTGCGTTCGGAGATGGCCGAGACGACGTCCGATCTGAAGCAGAAGAAGCTGATGAAGCGGCTGAAGATCGTCGAGAACTTCATGGAATCCGGCAATCGTCCGGAATGGATGATCATGAAGGTGGTTCCGGTGATCCCGCCGGACCTGCGTCCGCTCGTGCCGCTTGACGGCGGCCGGTTCGCGACGTCGGACCTCAACGATCTCTATCGCCGCGTCATCAACCGCAACAACCGCCTGAAGCGGCTGATCGAGCTGCGTGCGCCGGGCATCATCATCCGCAACGAAAAGCGGATGCTGCAGGAATCCGTGGACGCGTTGTTCGACAACGGCCGCCGCGGCCGCGTCATCACGGGTGCGAACAAGCGTCCGCTGAAGTCGCTCTCCGACATGCTCAAGGGCAAGCAGGGCCGCTTCCGTCAGAACCTGCTCGGCAAGCGCGTCGACTATTCCGGCCGTTCGGTCATCGTGACCGGTCCGGAACTCAAGCTGCACCAGTGCGGCCTGCCGAAGAAGATGGCGCTCGAGCTCTTCAAGCCGTTCATCTACGCCCGCCTCGACGCCAAGGGTTACTCCTCGACCGTCAAGCAGGCGAAGAAGCTGGTCGAGAAGGAAAAGCCGGAAGTCTGGGATATCCTCGACGAGGTCATCCGCGAGCACCCGGTCCTTCTGAACCGCGCGCCGACCCTGCACCGCCTGGGCATCCAGGCCTTTGAGCCGATCCTGGTCGAAGGCAAGGCGATCCAGCTGCACCCGCTCGTCTGCACGGCCTTTAACGCCGACTTCGACGGCGACCAGATGGCCGTTCACGTGCCGCTGTCGCTCGAAGCACAGCTCGAAGCACGCGTGCTGATGATGTCGACGAACAACATCCTGCATCCGGCAAACGGTGCCCCGATCATCGTGCCGTCGCAGGACATGGTTCTCGGCCTCTATTATCTGTCGATCATGAACCAGAACGAGCCGGGCGAAGGCATGGCCTTCTCGGACATGGGCGAATTGCACCATGCGCTGGAGACCAAGGCCGTCACCCTGCACGCCAAGATCCGTGGCCGTTACAAGACCGTCGATGCCGAGGGCAACCCGGTTTCGAAGATCTATGAAACGACGCCTGGCCGCATGATCATCGGCGAACTCCTGCCGAAGAACCCGAACGTCCCCTTCGAAATCTGCAACCAGGAAATGACCAAGAAGAACATCTCCAAGATGATCGACACGGTCTATCGCCATTGCGGTCAGAAGGACACGGTCATCTTCTGCGACCGGATCATGCAGCTCGGCTTCTCGCATGCCTGCCGCGCCGGCATTTCGTTCGGCAAGGACGACATGGTCATTCCGGACACGAAGGTGAAGATCGTCGGCGACACCGAAGCGCTCGTGAAGGAATACGAGCAGCAGTACAATGACGGCCTCATCACCCAGGGCGAAAAGTACAACAAGGTCGTCGACGCCTGGGGCAAGGCGACCGAGAAGGTCGCCGAAGAGATGATGGCGCGCATCAAGGCCGTCGAGTTCGACGACAGCGGCCGCCAGAAGCCGATGAACTCGATCTACATGATGTCGCACTCGGGCGCCCGCGGTTCGCCGAACCAGATGCGTCAGCTTGGCGGCATGCGCGGCCTCATGGCAAAGCCCTCGGGCGAGATCATCGAAACGCCGATCATCTCGAACTTCAAGGAAGGCCTGACCGTGAACGAGTACTTTAACTCGACGCACGGTGCCCGTAAGGGTCTCGCCGACACCGCCTTGAAGACTGCGAACTCCGGTTACCTGACCCGTCGTCTCGTCGACGTGGCACAGGACTGCATCGTCACGCATACGGATTGCGGCACCGACAAGGGCCTCACCATGACTGCGATCGTCGATGCCGGGCAGGTCGTAGCCTCGATCGGCCAGCGTATCCTCGGCCGTACGGCGCTCGACAACATCGACAACCCGGTCACCGGTGAACGCATCGTCGATGCCGGCAAGATGATTCTCGAGCCGGACGTCGTCGCGATCGAGAAGGCCGGTATCCAGTCCGTCCGCATTCGTTCGGCACTGACCTGCGAGATCCAGACCGGCGTCTGCGGCGTTTGCTACGGCCGGGACCTCGCCCGCGGCACGCCTGTCAACATGGGCGAAGCCGTCGGCGTCATCGCGGCTCAGTCGATCGGCGAGCCGGGCACGCAGTTGACCATGCGTACGTTCCACCTTGGTGGTACGGCAACGGTGGTCGACCAGTCGTTCCTGGAAGCCTCTTATGAGGGCACGGTTCAGATCAAGAACCGCAACATGCTGCGCAACTCCGATGGCGTACTCGTCGCCATGGGCCGCAACATGGCGATCCAGATCCTCGACGAACGCGGTGTCGAGCGCTCCTCGCAGCGCGTTGCCTACGGTTCGAAGATCTTCGTCGACGATGGCGACAAGGTGAAGCGCGGACAGCGTTTCGCCGAGTGGGATCCCTACACCCGTCCGATGATGACGGAAGTGGAAGGTACCGTTCACTTCGAAGACGTCGTCGACGGCATCTCGGTTCTGGAATCGACCGACGAGTCGACCGGCATCACCAAGCGCCAGGTTATCGACTGGCGTTCGACGCCACGCGGTACCGACCTGAAGCCGGCGATCGTCATCAAGGACAAGAATGGCAACATCGCCAAGCTTGCCCGCGGCGGCGAAGCCCGCTTCATGCTCTCGGTCGACGCGATCCTTTCGGTCGAGCCGGGACAAAAGGTCAGCCAGGGCGACGTTCTTGCCCGTTCGCCGCTCGAAAGCGCCAAGACCAAGGACATCACCGGTGGTCTGCCGCGTGTTGCCGAACTGTTCGAGGCACGTCGTCCGAAGGATCACGCCATCATCGCGGAGATCGATGGAACGATCCGTTTCGGCCGCGATTACAAGAACAAGCGTCGCGTGATGATCGAGCCGGCGGAAGACGGTGTCGAACCGGTCGAATACCTGATCCCGAAGGGCAAGCCCTTCCATCTTCAGGATGGCGACTACATCGAGAAGGGCGACTACATCCTCGACGGCAATCCGGCGCCGCACGACATCCTGGCAATCAAGGGCGTGGAAGCACTTGCTTCCTATCTCGTGAACGAAATCCAGGAAGTCTACCGACTGCAGGGCGTTGTCATCAACGACAAGCACATCGAGGTGATCGTCCGGCAGATGCTTCAGAAGGTCGAAATCACCGACGCCGGTGACTCGACCTATATCGTCGGCGACAACGTCGACCGCATCGAACTCGAGGACGTCAACGACTCTCTGCTTGCCGAAGGCAAGAAGCCCGCCTTTGGCGAGCCGGTGCTGCTGGGTATCACCAAGGCATCGCTGCAGACGCCGTCCTTCATCTCGGCCGCTTCGTTCCAGGAGACCACCAAGGTCCTCACCGAAGCTGCGGTCGCAGGCAAGACGGACAATCTGCAGGGTCTGAAGGAGAACGTCATTGTCGGTCGTCTCATCCCGGCCGGTACGGGCGGCACGATGACGCAGATCCGCCGTATCGCTACGGCCCGCGACGAGTTGATCCTCGAAGAGCGCCGCAAGGGCACCGGTGCGGAAAGCGCCACGCCGATGCTCGCCGACATGGCAAACGATCCCGCCGCGGCGGAATAAGCGAAAAGGGGAGGGTATCTGCCCTCCCTGGCGAAACAAAAAAGCCGCCCGGAGCGATCCGGGCGGCTTTTTCAGGTCGATGTGTTTGGCGTCGATGCGGCTCCAGATGCCGCGCGATCTCTCAACCGAAGCGAATGATGGCGACTTCGCCCTCGAGGGCGCCCTGATAGGCGGAAGCGTGCGGCTCCTCGTCCGGTATGCCGTCCAAGGTGCCGATCTGGTCGAGATCGGCTTCAAGGAAGCCTTCCTCGGCGAGTGCGTTCAGCGCCTCGCGCACGGCCGTATCGTCATCGGGCGCCCGCAGCATCACATGGATGTCGACGCCCTCGGCATCGCCGTCGGTCTCGTAGGCCTTGCCGATAACGATGAAGATCAGCGGTTCGTCGGGTGCGTTGTCGTTATCCGGTGTGACAGACATGGAAACATCCTCTTTGAAGAATAGTAACGGGCGATCGCGTTTCTTTTAAGTCGAAAGAGGCCGAAACCGGCGCGATCGATTCTCAAGCGTTGAGACGCGGGATGCGGGGAAACCGGATACACTTTGCCTCATCCTGCTCTACTGCATATTGCGCCAGACCGAAACCCGTTCCACGAATCGTACGATGGCCCGAAACATTTTTGGTCAGGGATGACGTCGAGACAGAATATCGGGCACGGCGCGACTCGCGGTCGTGGAAAACGACAGAAAGAGGTTGCTGATTCCTTAAGTGGGAACGACTATGCGACGACGCGGGCCGACATTCGGCCGGACCTAGGGCACGGCAAGCGCTCAAAGCCTTGTTTCTCGGGCATATCAGGGCTGCAACGCCCAGATATTTCTTAATTGCCCTTGACGGATCGCCCCGAAATCAGTACACCCCGCCGCATCAGAGCCCATGTGAGGCTGGCTGGTTCGGAACGACGCGTTCTGGAGTTCGCCTCAAACAAGGTTCAAAACGCACGCTGACGACATAATGCTGCACGCAAGACGCGCGAGATAGTGCGTCCTCTGCTTTTTGTGGGGCCATCTGCGAAAAAGCGGATCGGCCCTCGTTTTGCGCATTTCATAGGCGTTCGTTGTTGCCGGCGACGGCAAGCGATCCGCCCGAAAGGGTAACGAGACAAGTTTTTGTAAGGGATGGTTAGATGCCTACCGTAAACCAGCTGATCCGCAAGCCGCGTCAGGCACAGGTAAAGCGCAACAAGGTTCCTGCACTGCAGGAGAACCCGCAGAAGCGCGGCGTTTGCACCCGCGTCTACACGACGACCCCGAAGAAGCCGAACTCGGCTCTCCGTAAGGTCGCCAAGATCCGCCTGACGAATGGCTTCGAAGTGATCGGCTACATTCCGGGTGAAGGCCACAACCTTCAGGAGCACTCCGTGGTCATGATCCGCGGCGGCCGCGTGAAGGACCTTCCGGGTGTTCGTTACCACATCATCCGCGGCGTTCTCGATACGCAGGGTGTGAAGAACCGTAAGCAGCGCCGCTCGAAGTACGGCGCGAAGCGTCCGAAATAACATCGCAACCGGCGCCATTTCGCTGGTCATAAGATTTAAAGTTGAGAGACGAGAAGTATGTCCCGACGTCACAGAGCAGAAAAGCGTGAGATCAACCCGGATCCGAAGTTCGGTGATCTGGTCGTCACGAAGTTCATGAACGCAATCATGCTGCACGGCAAGAAGTCCGTTGCGGAAAGCATCGTCTACGGTGCGTTCGATGCGGTCCAGTCGAAGCTGAAGCAGGAGCCGGTCGCCGTGTTCCACTCCGCGCTCGACAACATCGCTCCGCATGTCGAAGTGCGTTCGCGCCGCGTCGGTGGTGCTACCTACCAGGTGCCGGTCGACGTTCGTCCGGAGCGCCGTCAGGCTCTCGCTATCCGCTGGCTGATCGCAGCTGCCCGTAAGCGCAATGAAACGACCATGGTCGATCGCCTGTGCGGCGAACTCATGGACGCAGCGAACAATCGCGGCAGCGCAGTGAAGAAGCGCGAAGACACCCACAAGATGGCTGATGCCAACCGTGCGTTCTCGCACTACCGCTGGTAATCAGAACAGGTTCCGAAAGGCAGTCTCTCATGGCTCGCGAATATAAAATCGAAGACTACCGAAACTTCGGTATCATGGCGCACATCGACGCCGGCAAGACGACGACGACCGAACGTATCCTCTACTACACCGGCAAGTCCCACAAGATCGGCGAAGTCCATGACGGCGCCGCGACGATGGACTGGATGGAGCAGGAGCAGGAGCGCGGCATCACGATCACGTCTGCTGCGACCACGACCTTCTGGAAAGGTCGCGACGGCAAGACGCGGCGCTTCAACATCATCGACACTCCCGGCCACGTCGACTTCACCATCGAAGTCGAGCGCTCGCTGCGCGTTCTCGACGGTGCGATCGCGCTTCTCGACGCCAACGCCGGTGTCGAGCCGCAGACGGAAACCGTCTGGCGCCAGGCCGAGAAGTATCATGTTCCGCGCATGATCTTCTGCAACAAGATGGACAAGACCGGTGCGGACTTCTACCGCTCGGTCGAGATGATCAAGACGCGCCTCGGCGCGACGGCCGTCGTTATGCAGCTGCCGATCGGCGCTGAAAGCGACTTCAAGGGTGTTGTCGATCTGATCGAGATGAATGCTCTCGTATGGCGCGACGAATCGCTCGGCGCCCAGTGGGACGTCGTCGAAATTCCGGCCGACATGAAGGAAAAGGCGGAAGAATACCGCGAAAAGCTGATCGAGACGGTTGTCGAGATCGACGAAGCGGCGATGGAAGCCTACCTGGAAGGTACCTATCCGGATAACGACAAGATCCGTGAACTGGTCCGTCGCGGTACGATCGACGTCAAGTTCCACCCCATGTTCTGCGGCACCGCCTTCAAGAACAAGGGCGTTCAGCCTCTGCTCGACGCCGTTGTCGATTACCTGCCGTCGCCGATCGACATTCCGGCGATCAAGGGTATCGACGTCAAGACCGAAGGCGAGATCACCCGTAAGGCCGACGACAACGAGCCGCTTTCGATGCTCGCGTTCAAGATCATGAACGACCCCTTCGTCGGTTCGCTTACCTTCGCGCGCATCTATTCCGGCAAGCTCGAAAAGGGCACGTCGGTGATGAACACGGTCAAGGAAAAGCGCGAGCGCGTCGGCCGCATGCTGCAGATGCATTCCAACTCGCGTGAAGACATCGAAGAAGCCTTCGCCGGCGACATCGTTGCTCTGGCCGGCCTCAAGGAAACCACCACGGGCGATACGCTTTGCGATCCGCTGAAGCCGGTTATCCTCGAGCGCATGGAATTCCCCGAGCCGGTCATCCAGATCGCGATCGAGCCGAAGACCAAGGGCGACCAGGAAAAGATGGGCCTCGCGCTCAACCGCCTGGCTGCCGAGGATCCGTCCTTCCGCGTCAAGACCGACGAGGAGTCCGGCCAGACGATCATCGCCGGCATGGGCGAACTTCACCTGGACATCATCGTCGACCGCATGCGTCGCGAGTTCAAGGTCGAAGCTTCGGTCGGTGCTCCGCAGGTTGCCTACCGCGAGACCATTACGCGCAAGCACGAAGAAGATTACACGCACAAGAAGCAGTCCGGTGGTACCGGCCAGTTCGCGCGCGTCAAGATCGTCTTCGAACCGAACCCGGAAGGCGAAGACTTCGCATTCGAATCGAAGATTGTCGGTGGTGCTGTTCCGAAGGAATATATCCCCGGCGTTCAGAAGGGTATCGAAAGCGTCCTGTCCTCGGGTCCGCTCGCGGGCTTCCCGATGCTCGGCGTCAAGGCGACGCTGATCGACGGTGCGTTCCACGACGTCGACTCGTCGGTCCTGGCCTTCGAAATCGCTTCCCGTGCATGCTTCCGTGAAGCCGCGAAGAAGGCTGGAGCTCAGCTCCTCGAGCCGATCATGAAGGTCGAGGTCGTGACGCCGGAAGATTACGTCGGTGACGTTATCGGT
This sequence comes from Sinorhizobium sp. P24N7, assembly GCF_042436655.1. Lineage (NCBI taxonomy): Bacteria > Pseudomonadati > Pseudomonadota > Alphaproteobacteria > Hyphomicrobiales > Rhizobiaceae > Sinorhizobium > Sinorhizobium sp. P24N7. The sequence goes on from NZ_JBHMIW010000018.1 coordinate 109,006, forward strand.
GACCTGAACTCTCGCCGTGGCCAGATCCAGGGTCAGGAAGCACGCGGCGTCGCCGTGGTGATCAATGCCCACGTGCCGCTCGCGAACATGTTCAAGTACGTGGACAACCTGCGCTCGATGTCGCAGGGCCGCGCTCAGTACACGATGCTGTTCGATCACTACGCGCCGGTTCCGTCGAACGTCGCGCAGGAAATCCAGGCGAAATATTCCGGTCAGAAGTGACCGGAATAGCCTCGCGCTGAAACAGAATGAAAAGATTTCCCCTCTAGGGGACAGGAAACGGAGAGCCGGAAATGGCAAAGAGCAAATTTGAGCGCAATAAGCCGCACGTCAACATTGGCACGATTGGCCACGTTGACCATGGCAAGACGTCGCTGACGGCAGCGATCACGAAGTATTTCGGCGAGTTCAAGGCGTATGACCAGATCGACGCTGCGCCGGAAGAAAAGGCGCGCGGCATCACCATTTCGACGGCGCACGTCGAATACGAGACGCCGAACCGTCACTATGCGCACGTCGACTGCCCCGGCCACGCCGACTACGTCAAGAACATGATCACCGGTGCGGCGCAGATGGACGGCGCGATCCTGGTTGTTTCGGCCGCTGACGGCCCGATGCCGCAGACGCGCGAGCACATCCTGCTCGCTCGCCAGGTCGGCGTTCCGGCGATCGTGGTGTTCCTGAACAAGGTCGACCAGGTCGACGACGCTGAACTGCTCGAGCTGGTCGAGCTGGAAGTGCGCGAACTGCTGTCGTCCTACGAATTCCCGGGCGACGACATTCCGATCATCAAGGGTTCGGCTCTGGCCGCGCTTGAGGATTCCGACAAGAAGATCGGCGAAGACGCGATCCGCGAGCTGATGGCTGCGGTTGACGCCTACATCCCGACGCCTGAGCGTCCGATCGACCAGCCGTTCCTGATGCCGATCGAAGACGTGTTCTCGATCTCGGGCCGCGGTACGGTCGTGACCGGTCGCGTCGAGCGCGGCATCGTCAAGGTCGGTGAGGAAATCGAGATCGTCGGCATCCGTCCGACGACGAAGACGACCTGCACGGGCGTTGAAATGTTCCGCAAGCTGCTCGACCAGGGCCAGGCCGGCGACAACATCGGCGCGCTGCTTCGCGGTGTCGACCGCAACGGCGTCGAGCGCGGTCAGATTCTGTGCAAGCCGGGTTCGGTCAAGCCGCACCGCAAGTTCAAGGCCGAAGCCTACATCCTGACGAAGGAAGAGGGTGGCCGTCACACGCCGTTCTTCACCAACTACCGTCCGCAGTTCTACTTCCGCACGACGGACGTGACCGGCATCGTGACGCTTCCGGAAGGCACGGAAATGGTCATGCCGGGCGACAACGTCACGGTTGACGTCGAGCTGATCGTGCCGATCGCGATGGAAGAAAAGCTGCGCTTCGCTATCCGCGAAGGCGGCCGCACCGTTGGCGCAGGCATCGTCGCCTCCATCGTCGAGTAACAAGAAAACGGCTTGAGCCGTTTCGGCAGGGACATGGTCGGCCATGTCCCTGCGATTTTTGAAAAGAAGCGGCTAAGCGAAACGAATACTTCAAGTGTGTGCTTCGTGAGCACACCGGAAAACACGAGCAAGGACAAGTCGAATGAACGGCCAGAATATCCGCATCCGCCTCAAGGCGTTTGATCACCGGATCCTCGATGCCTCCACGCGCGAAATCGTGTCGACGGCCAAGCGCACCGGTGCGAGTGTGCGCGGGCCCGTGCCGCTTCCGACCCGGATTGAGAAATTCACGGTCAACCGGTCGCCCCACGTCGACAAGAAGAGCCGCGAACAGTTCGAGATGCGCACGCACAAGCGTCTTCTCGATATCGTTGATCCGACCCCGCAGACGGTGGACGCGCTGATGAAGCTCGATCTGGCCGCCGGCGTAGACGTCGAGATCAAGCTGTAAGACCCGGCGCAAGCCGAAATAACAAGGAAGGTACGTGGAGTTTCTCCAACGGCTTCCAGGAACAGGAAACCGGAAGGTGTGTGAAGCGCCGGACGGGAACCCTAAACAAGAGGCGTGAACCGATGCGTTCAGGTGTGATTGCACAGAAGGTGGGAATGACCCGCGTCTACAACGACGCCGGCGAGCATATCCCGGTAACAGTATTGCGGCTGGAGAACTGCCAGGTAGTGTCCCACCGCACGGAAGAGAAGAACGGTTATACCGCAGTTCAGCTGGGTGCCGGCCGTTCGAAGGTCAAGAATACGCCGAAGGCCATGCGCGGCCATTTTGCCGCTGCCAGCGTTGAGCCGAAGGCAAAGCTCGTCGAGTTCCGCGTGAGCGCCGACAACCTGATCGACATTGGCGCCGAGCTTACGGCGGGCCATTTCGTCGCCGGGCAGCTCGTGGACGTTACCGGCACCACCATCGGCAAGGGTTTTGCCGGCGCGATCAAGCGCCACAACTTCGGCGGCCTGCGTGCAACGCACGGCGTGTCCGTATCGCACCGTTCGCATGGTTCGACCGGTTCCAACCAGGACCCGGGCCGCGTCTGGAAGGGCAAGCGCATGGCTGGTCACATGGGCCAGACGCGCGTCACCACGCAGAACCTCGAAGTCGTATCGACCGATGAAGACCGCGGTCTGATCCTGGTCAAGGGTGCAGTTCCCGGCTCCAAGGGTTCCTGGATCGTCGTCCGTGACGCCATCAAGTCGGGCACTCCGGAAGGCGCACCGCGCCCTGCCGCAGTGCGCGCCGCAGAATCGAAGTAAGGGAGCCGAATAATGGATCTCACCGTCAAAACCCTCGAGGGCAAGGACGCGGGAAAGGTTTCCCTTTCCGACGCCATTTTCGGTCTCGAGCCTCGTGAAGACATCATTGCCCGCGTCGTTCGCTGGCAGCTCGCAAAGCGCCAGCAGGGTACGCACAAGGCCAAGGGCCGTGCGGAAGTCTCCCGCACCGGCGCCAAGATGTACAAGCAGAAGGGTACGGGCCGCGCCCGCCACCATTCGGCTCGTGCTCCGCAGTTCCGCGGCGGCGGCAAGGCTCACGGGCCGGTCGTCCGCAGCCATGCGCACGATCTTCCGAAGAAGATCCGCGCACTGGGCCTGCGCCATGCGCTGTCTGCCAAGCTGAAGGCCGAGGACATCATCGTCATCGACGATCTCGTCGCCAACGAAGCAAAGACGAAGGCGCTCGCCGGCGCATTCGCCTCGCTCGGCCTCACCAACGCCCTGATCATCGGCGGAGCCGAGATCGAAGGCAACTTCAAGCTCGCCGCCCAGAACATCCCGAATGTGGACGTTCTGCCGGTTCAGGGCATCAACGTTTACGACATTCTGCGCCGTGGCAAGCTCGTGCTTTCCAAGGCTGCTGTGGAAGCTCTGGAGGAGCGGTTCAAATGACGGATCTTCGCCACTACGACGTGATCGTGTCTCCCTCGATCACTGAAAAGTCGACGCTGGTCTCCGAACAGAACCAGGTCGTCTTCAATGTCGCCAAGGGTGCTTCGAAGCCTGAGATCAAGGCTGCCGTCGAAGCGCTGTTCGGCGTGAAGGTCACGGCCGTGAACACGCTCGTCCGCAAGGGCAAGTTGAAGCGCTTCCGCGGCTTCGCCGGAAAGCAGAAGGACGTGAAGAAGGCGATCGTAACGCTCGCCGACGGTCAGTCTATCGACGTTTCCACCGGTCTCTAACGGATAGGCCCATTAGGGTAAAAACCCAAAAGGGAACAAGAAAATGGCATTGAAAAGTTTCAATCCGACGACGCCGAGCCAGCGTCAACTGGTCATCGTCAGCCGGGCCGGCCTCTACAAGGGCAAGCCGGTCAAGGCGCTGACCGAGGGCCTGTCCTCCAAGGGCGGTCGCAACAACCTGGGCCGCATCACCGTTCGTTTCCAGGGCGGTGGTCACAAGCGGACCTACCGTCTGGTCGACTTCAAGCGTCGCAAGTTCGACGTCGAAGGCACGGTCGAGCGTCTGGAATATGACCCGAACCGCACGGCGTTCATCGCGCTGGTCAACTACGCGGACGGTGAGCAGGCCTATATCCTTGCGCCGCAGCGCCTGGCTGTCGGCGACAAGGTGATTGCCTCGGAAAAGGCCGTCGACGTCAAGCCCGGCAATGCGATGCCGCTGCAGTACATTCCGGTCGGCTCCATCATCCACAATGTGGAGATGAAGCCGGGCAAGGGCGGTCAGATCGCTCGCTCCGCCGGAACCTACGCTCAGCTCGTCGGCCGTGACCAAGGCATGGCGATCCTGCGCCTGAACTCGGGCGAGCAGCGTCTGGTGCACGGCTCTTGCCTCGCATCGATCGGTGCTGTATCGAACCCCGATCACGGCAACATCAATGATGGTAAGGCCGGCCGTTCGCGTTGGCGCGGCAAGCGTCCGCACGTACGCGGCGTCGTCATGAACCCGGTTGACCATCCGCACGGCGGCGGTGAAGGCCGCACCTCCGGTGGTCGCCATCCGGTCACGCCATGGGGCAAGCCCACAAAGGGCAAGCGCACGCGCTCCAACAAGTCGACCGACAAGTTCATTATGCGCTCGCGTCACCAGCGCAAGAAGTAAGAGAGGAAGTCTCAAGTGGCTCGTTCAGTATGGAAAGGTCCGTTTGTTGACGGTTATCTTCTCAAGAAGGCTGAGAAGGTCCGCGAAGGCGGCCGCAACGAAGTGATCAAGATGTGGAGCCGTCGCTCCACGATCCTTCCGCAGTTCGTCGGTCTGACCTTCGGCGTCTACAACGGCAACAAGCACGTTCCCGTCTCGGTGTCCGAAGAAATGGTCGGTCACAAGTTCGGTGAATTCGCTCCGACGCGGACCTATTATGGTCATGGCGCGGACAAGAAAGCGAAGAGGAAGTAACGATGGGCAAGGCAAAAGCCGAACGCCGGCTGAAGGATAATGAGGCGCAGGCAGTTGCGCGCACGATCCGCGTCAGCCCCCAGAAGCTCAACCTCGTTGCCGCGCTGATCCGCGGCAAGAAGGTGGACCGGGCTCTGGCCGAACTCGAGTTCTCGCGCAAGCGCATCGCAGGCACCGTCAAGAAGACGCTTGAATCTGCGATCGCCAACGCAGAGAACAACCATGATCTCGACGTTGATTCGCTCATCGTCGCAGAAGCTTTTGTTGGCAAGTCGATCGTGATGAAGCGCTTCCACGCCCGTGGTCGCGGCCGTGCATCGCGGGTCGAAAAGCCGTTCGCGCACTTGACGATCGTCGTTCGTGAAGTGGAAGCCAAAGGGGAGGCCGCATAATGGGCCAGAAGATTAATCCGATCGGTTTCCGTCTCGGCATCAACCGGACCTGGGATAGCCGTTGGTTCGCGGACAACGCGGAATACGGCCAGCTTCTTCACGAAGACCTGAAGATCCGCGCCTATCTGATGGAAGAGCTGAAGTCGGCCGGTATCGCCAAGGTCGTGATCGAGCGTCCGCACAAGAAGTGCCGCGTGACGATCCACTCGGCACGCCCGGGCCTGATCATCGGCAAGAAGGGCGCCGACATCGAAAAGCTTCGCAGGAAGCTTTCCGAGATGACCAATTCGGAAACGCACCTCAACATCGTCGAAGTGCGCAAGCCGGAAGTCGACGCAACGCTCGTTGCGCAGTCGATCGCTCAGCAGCTCGAGCGCCGCGTAGCGTTCCGTCGTGCGATGAAGCGTGCCGTTCAGTCGGCGATGCGCCTCGGCGCCGAAGGCATCAAGATCACCTGCGCCGGCCGTCTCGGCGGTGCGGAAATCGCCCGTACCGAATGGTATCGTGAAGGCCGCGTTCCGCTGCATACGCTGCGCGCCGACATCGACTACGGCACGGCCGAAGCGGAAACCGCTTTCGGTATCTGCGGTGTCAAGGTCTGGATCTTCAAGGGCGAAATCCTTGAGCACGATCCGATGGCTTCCGAGCGCCGCGCGACCGAGAGTGACAACCAGGGCGGTAGCGGCAGAGAGCGTCGCCGCGAGAACGCGTAACATTCGCGCGTGGCAGCCAATATCGGAGAAGTAAAAAAATGTTGCAGCCAAAGCGTACGAAGTATCGCAAGCAGTTCAAGGGGCGCATCAAGGGCGTCGCGAAGGGCGGCTCTGACCTCGCCTTCGGCGAGTTCGGTCTGAAGGCCCAGGAGCCCAACCGCGTCAATGCTCGCGAGATCGAAGCGGCCCGCCGTGCGATCACCCGTCATATGAAGCGCGCCGGCCGCGTCTGGATCCGGGTATTCCCCGACGTTCCGGTCACGGCAAAGCCGACCGAAGTCCGCATGGGTAAGGGCAAGGGTTCGGTCGAATACTGGGCATGCAAGGTCAAGCCCGGCCGCATGATGTTCGAGATCGACGGTGTCAACGAGGAGCTCGCCCGCGAAGCACTTCGCCTCGGCGCTGCCAAGCTCTCTGTCAAGACGCGCTTCGTGCAGCGTATCGCAGAGTAAGGAGTGAAGCTCATGAAAGCCGCAGATGTTCGCGCTCTGAGCGCCGACCAACTCAAGGAAGAGCTTGCCAAGCTGAAGAAGGAGCAGTTCAACCTGCGCTTCCAGAAGGCGACTGGCCAGCTCGAGAAGTCTTCGCGTATCAACGAGGTCCGCAAGGACATCGCACGCATCAAAACCATTGCCCGCCAGAAGGCGGCAGAAGCCAAGGCCTAAGGACCAGAACACTATGCCGAAACGCATTCTGCAGGGCACCGTCGTCAGCGACAAGAACGACAAGACCGTCGTCGTCCGGGTCGAGCGCCGCTTTGCGCACCCGATCCTTCAGAAGACCGTTCGTCGTTCCAAGAAGTACAAGGCTCACGACGAGAACAACCAGTTCAAGGTCGGCGACCTCGTTTCCATCGAGGAATGCGCGCCGATTTCCAAGGACAAGCGCTGGACGGTCGTTTCCGCCCAGTCTTGATTTCTGCAGGTTTTGACCGCCGGACCCTTGCGTCTCGGGCAAATATCTGTATGAAGCACGCAATTAAAGCCGAGGAACGCTCGAGTTCGAGCGTTCTTTTGCTTTGAGATGAGCACAATAAGCCGGGCGAGGGGGTTTCGACCCAACCGGCCTGGTAACAACAAGAAGGCGACCTGACATGATTCAGATGCAAACAAACCTCGACGTGGCGGATAATTCCGGCGCACGTCGTGTCATGTGCATCAAGGTGCTGGGCGGCTCCAAGCGTAAATACGCGTCGATCGGCGACATCATTGTCGTTTCGATCAAGGAAGCCATTCCGCGCGGCCGCGTGAAGAAGGGTGATGTCATGAAGGCTGTTGTCGTTCGCACCGCGAAAGACATCCGCCGTGCGGATGGCAGCGTCATCCGTTTCGACACCAACGCAGCCGTTCTCATCGACAACAAGAAAGAGCCGATCGGCACCCGTATCTTCGGACCGGTTCCGCGCGAACTCCGCGCCAAGAACCACATGAAGATCATCTCGCTGGCTCCGGAAGTACTCTAAGGGAGCGATCAGAGATGCAAAAGATTCGCAAAGGCGACAAGGTCGTCGTTCTGACCGGTAAGGACAAGGGCCGTACCGGCGAAGTCATTCAGGTCATGCCGAAGGAAGACAGGGCTCTCGTGCGCGGCGTCAACGTGGTGAAGCGTCACCAGCGCCAGACTCAGAACCAGGAAGCCGGCATTATCACCAAGGAAGCCTCGATTCACCTTTCGAACATCGCGATCGCCGATCCGAAGGACGGCAAGCCGACCCGCGTCGGTTTCAAGATCGATGGTGACAAGAAGGTCCGCGTGGCCAAGCGTTCGGGAGATGTGATCGATGGCTAAGTCCGCTTATGAGTCCCGGCTCAAGAAGGAATATGTAGAGCGCATCCGCAAGGCGATGCAGGAGCAGTTCTCCTACGCCAACGAAATGCAGATCCCGCGCCTCGACAAGATCGTCATCAACATGGGTGTTGGCGAAGCGACCGGCGATTCCAAGAAGCCGACCGTTGCTGCTGCCGACCTCGCTGCGATTGCCGGCCAGAAGCCGGTCATCACCCGCGCTCGCAACTCCATCGCCGGCTTCAAGCTTCGCGAAGGCATGCCGATTGGTGCCAAGGTTACCCTGCGCGGCGTTCGGATGTATGAATTCCTGGATCGTCTCATCAACATCGCTCTTCCGCGTGTTCGAGACTTCCGCGGCCTCAATCCGAAGTCCTTCGATGGTCGTGGCAACTTTGCCATGGGCATCAAGGAGCACATTGTGTTCCCTGAGATCAACTACGACAAGGTTGATCAGATGTGGGGCATGGACATCATCGTTTGCACGACGGCAACTAACGACGACGAAGCACGCGCTCTTCTCAAAGAGTTCAACTTCCCGTTCCGTCAGTAATCCGTAACGGCAAGCGTAAAGAAGGATAACTGTTATGGCGAAAACGAGCGCAGTTGAAAAGAACAAGCGCCGCCGCAAACTGGTTGCCAATCACGCCGCCAAGCGCGCGGTCCTGAAGGCGATCATCATGAACCAGTCTTTGCCGATCGAAGAGCGGTTCAAGGCCACCCTCAAGCTGGCCGAACTGCCCCGCGATGGGTCCAAGACCCGCATCCGCAATCGTTGCGAAGTGACCGGCCGTCCGCGTGCCTATTATCGCAAGCTGCGCATGTCGCGTATTGCACTTCGCGAACTGGGCAATCTCGGCAAGGTGCCGGGCGTGGTCAAGTCGAGCTGGTAAGGAGACGGGTACATGGCAATGACTGATCCTTTGGGCGATATGCTCACCCGTATCCGCAACGGCGCTGCTCGCCGCAAGTCGAGCGTTTCGACGCCGGCTTCCAAGCTTCGCGCACGCGTTCTGGATGTCCTTCAGGCTGAAGGCTACATCCGCGGATACTCAGAGGTCGAATTCGGCAACGGCAAGGCCGAGCTGAACATCGAGTTGAAGTACTACGAAGGCGCATCCGTGATCCGTGAGATCGCGCGCGTCTCCAAGCCGGGCCGCCGGGTCTATGTCTCGGTCAAGTCCATTCCGCAGGTCGCGAACGGCCTCGGCATCACCATCCTTTCGACTCCGAAGGGCGTGATGGCCGATCACCAGGCACGCGAACAGAATGTTGGTGGCGAGGTTCTTTGCTCGATCTTCTAAGATCGAGCAGGATCTCCATAGCGAACAGACAGGTATAAAAATGTCTCGTATCGGTAAGAAGCCCGTTCAAGTTCCGGCAGGCGTCACGGCTAACGTGGATGGCCAGAAGGTAACGGCAAAGGGCCCGAAGGGCGAACTGTTCTTCGTCGCAAATGACGAAGTTTCGGTGAAGCTCGAAAACAACACGGTTGTCGTTCAGCCGCTCAACGAGAGCAAGGATGCTCGCGCAAAGTGGGGCATGTCCCGCACGATGATCGAGAACATCCTCAAGGGCGTGAAGGACGGTTACGAGCGCAAGCTCGAAATCAACGGCGTCGGTTACCGCGCTTCCATGCAGGGCAAGAACCTGCAGCTCGCGCTCGGTTTCAGCCACGACGTCGTCTACCAGACGCCGGAAGGCATCACGATCGCTGTGCCGAAGCCGACGGAAATCGTCGTCTCCGGAATCAACAAGCAGCAGGTCGGCCAGGTTGCCGCGGAAATCCGCGAATACCGTGGCCCCGAGCCCTACAAGGGCAAGGGCGTCAAGTATGCCGAAGAGCGGATCGTCCGCAAAGAAGGCAAGAAGAAGTAAGGATCACGCGAAATGGCTAGCAGGAAAGATACTCTTGTGCGTCGCGCCAGCCGCGTGCGCCGTCAAATCAAGGCGGTTGCCAATGGCCGCCCGCGCCTGTCGGTTCATCGCTCGTCGAAGAACATCTATGCGCAGATCATTGACGATGTTGCCGGCAAGACGATTGCCTCGGCATCGACCCTCGACACGGATCTGCGGTCTTCGCTGAAGACCGGCGCCGATACCGAAGCCGCTACGGCTGTCGGCAAGCTCCTGGCAGAACGTGCTTCCAAGGCGGGCATCAAGGACGTTGTCTTTGATCGTGGCGCCTTCATCTACCACGGCCGCATCAAGGCGCTGGCCGAGGCAGCTCGCGAAGGCGGCCTGAACTTCTAAAGTTCGTCGCCCGGGCCGCAATGCCCGGGCGTAACCCGGCTTCGCAAATCCCCGGCCGCTTCGATTTCCAAGGAAGCGAGGCGGCTTTCGTCAATCTGCCGATTGCACCCGGAAAAGAAAAAGGAAGAGGACAATGGCACAAGAAAGAAGAGGTTCTCGCGAAGATCGCCAGAACCGCGAAGAGCGCGACAGCGAATTTGTCGATAAGCTCGTCGCTATCAACCGCGTCGCCAAGGTGGTGAAGGGCGGTCGTCGTTTCGGTTTCGCCGCTCTCGTCGTCGTGGGCGACCAGAAGGGCCGTGTCGGCTTCGGCCATGGCAAGGCACGCGAAGTGCCGGAAGCCATCCGTAAGGCAACGGAAGCCGCCAAGCGCGACCTGATCTTCGTACCGCTGCGCGGTGGCCGCACTCTGCACCACGACGTGCACGGCCGTCATGGCGCCGGCAAGGTGCTCCTGCGCTCGGCCAAGCCCGGTACCGGTATCATCGCCGGTGGCCCGATGCGCGCCGTCTTCGAGACGCTCGGCGTTCACGACGTCGTAGCCAAGTCGACCGGCTCGTCGAACCCCTACAACATGGTTCGCGCTACCTTCGACGCGCTCAAGAACCAGATGCACCCGAAGGATATCGCGGCACAGCGCGGCATGAAGTACGCCACGCTCCAGTCCCGTCGCGTTTCCGCCGGCGTTGCTTCCGAAGAATAAGGGAGCTGACAGATGGCTAAGAAGGAAGTTGCCAAGAAGACGGTTACCGTCGAGCAGATCGGTAGCCCCATTCGCCGTCCGGCCGTGCAGCGTCAGACGCTCGTCGGTCTGGGCCTCAACAAGATGCACCGGGTACGCACGCTGGAAGACACTCCGGCCGTTCGCGGGATGATCCGGGCCGTCCAGCACCTCGTTCGCGTCGTCGACGAGAAGTGAGGGGGATCGAGATATGAAACTGAATGAAATCAAGGACAACGAAGGCGCGACCAAGAACCGCAAGCGTCTGGGCCGCGGTATCGGCTCCGGTTCCGGCAAGACGGCCGGTCGCGGTGTAAAGGGTCAGAAGGCGCGTTCGGGCGTCGCGATCAACGGCTTCGAAGGCGGTCAGATGCCCATCTACCGCCGCCTGCCGAAGCGCGGCTTCAACAACATCTTCGCTTCGGAGTTCGTTGTCGTGTCGCTCGGCCGGATTCAGGCCGCAGTCGATGCCAAGAAGCTGGACGCCTCCAAGACCGTCGATGCCGCCGCTCTCAAGGCCGCCGGCGTTATCCGCCGCGTCAAGGATGGTGTGCGCGTTCTCGCCGACGGCGAACTGAAGGCGAAGGTTTCGCTCGAAGTTGCCGGCGCCTCCAAGCCTGCGATCGAGAAGATCGAAAAGGCTGGCGGTTCCGTCAAGCTGCTCTCCGCAGCCGCTGAATAAATATGACTGATGAACCGCCCGGGGTGCTTCACGCCGGGCGGTTTTGCTCCCATATGTGAGCCTCACGTCCAAGCGCAGCGAATCGGCTGCCGCGACGGGACATAACGGAAACCACGGTGAGGCATCCGATTGCAGCGACAATCGCCTCGCGCCTGGTTTTCCACGACGAAAACTGATTCCATCCGGAACGACCGGGTTTTCCCGTGTTTCCGAGACTTGGTACGCGGAGAATTGCATGGCTTCTGCAGCGGAACAGCTCGCCTCGAACCTGAATTTTTCGACTTTCGCCAAGGCGGAAGATCTGAAAAAGCGCCTTTGGTTCACTCTCGGTGCGCTTCTGGTCTATCGACTTGGCACCTACATTCCGTTGCCGGGCCTTAACCCGGACGCATTCGCGCAGGCATTTCAGGGGCAGTCGGGGGGCATTCTCGGCCTCTTCAACATGTTCTCGGGCGGCGCGGTCGAGCGCATGGCGATCTTCGCCCTCGGCATCATGCCCTACATTTCCGCATCGATCATCGTGCAGCTCATGACGTCGGTCGTTCCGGCGCTCGAGCAGCTGAAGAAAGAGGGCGAGCAGGGCCGCAAGGTCATCAACCAGTACACCCGCTACGGCACGGTGCTGCTGGGCGCGATGCAGGCCTACGGTATTGCCGTCGGTCTCGAAAGCGGCAGCGGTCTCGTCAACGATCCGGGCTGGTTCTTCCGGATTTCCACCGTTATTTCGCTGCTCGGCGGCACGATGTTCCTGATGTGGCTCGGTGAGCAGATCACCTCCCGCGGCATCGGCAACGGTATTTCGCTGATCATCTTCGCCGGCATCGTCGCCGCTCTGCCCTCGGCGCTTGCCGGAACCCTTGAGCTCGGCCGTACCGGTGCTCTGTCGACGCCTCTCATCCTTGCGATTATCGTCATGGTCGTCGGCGTGATCGCGTTGATCGTCTTCGTCGAGCGCGCGCAGCGCCGCCTGCTGATCCAGTATCCGAAGCGCCAGGTCGGCAACCGCATGTTCCAGGGCGACACGTCGCACCTGCCGCTGAAGCTCAACACCTCGGGTGTGATCCCGGCGATCTTCGCGTCGTCGCTTCTCCTGCTGCCCGCCACGCTCGCCGGCTTTGCCAACACCGCGACCATGCCCGACTGGGCAACGGCGATCGTCGGTGCGCTCGCTCACGGTCAGCCGCTCTATATGATCCTTTACGGTGCGATGATCGCCTTTTTCGCCTTCTTCTATACGGCCATCGTCTTCAATCCGAAGGATACGGCCGACAATCTGAAGAAGCATGGCGGGTTCGTTCCGGGCATCCGCCCGGGTGAGCGCACGGCCGAATACATCGATTACGTGTTGACGCGCATCACCGTCATCGGCGCGATCTACCTGGTCTTTGTCTGCATCCTGCCTGAGATACTCATCTCGCAGACAGGGGTGCCGTTCTACCTTGGTGGTACGTCGCTTTTGATTGTTGTCAGTGTGACCCTCGATACGGTAGCACAGATCCAGGGTCACCTCATTGCCCAGCAATATGAGGGGCTGATCAAGAAGTCGAAGCTGCGCGGAGGAAAGAGGGGACGATGAGGTTAATTTTTTTGGGACCGCCGGGCGCTGGCAAGGGTACTCAGGCCAAGCTTCTGACGGAGAGATACGGCATTCCGCAGCTTTCCACGGGGGATATGCTTCGGGCGGCCGTAGCTCAGGCGACCGAGGTCGGCAAGCGGGCGAAAGCCGTGATGGATGCCGGCCAGCTCGTCTCCGACGAAATCGTCAATGAGATCGTCTCCGACCGCATCGATTCGCCGGATTGCGCAAGGGGCTTCATTCTCGACGGCTATCCGCGCACGGTCCCGCAGGCCGTAGCGCTCGACGGGATGCTTGAGGGAAAAGGCCTGAAGCTCGATGCGGTCATCGAGTTGAAAGTCGATGAGGCAGCTCTTGTGCGGCGCATGGAGAATCGCGTAGCCGAAACCGTCGCGGCCGGCGGCACCGTACGCTCGGACGACAATCCGGAAGCATTCCGGCGGCGTCTGCAGGAATATCGGGAAAAGACCGCTCCGCTTTCGGAACACTACGCCCGAACCGGTCGGTTGAAGACCGTGGACGGCATGGCGGATGTGGATACGGTTACGGCCGAGATCGAGAAGATTCTGGTATAGGCATTGCCTTTGCCAAAATGGAAGCGCCGGGGAGTTGACTTTTTCGGCCGATTCCTCCAAAGACTGCGTCAACTCGCGACAAGAGAAGCGATCGGCGCGGTCTTCAACGAAATGAAGTCCGGGTACGGTCGTTTTTGACGTGTCTCGAACCTCAATCAACGAGCGGCTCTTAAGGTCGCGTAACGAAGCACCTATTGCCTGTAGGCAACTGGAACGCAAGGAGAATAGACGTGGCACGTATCGCTGGCGTCAACATCCCGACCGCAAAGCGCGTCGTCATCGCGCTGACGTATATTCACGGGATCGGCACGAAATTCGCACAGGAAATCATCGAGAAGGTCGGCATTCCGGCCGAGCGTCGCGTTCACCAGCTGACGGACGCTGAGGTCCTTCAGATCCGTGAAACGATCGACCGTGACTATCAGGTCGAGGGTGACCTGCGTCGCGAGACCTCGATGAACATCAAGCGTCTGATGGATCTCGGCTGCTATCGCGGTCTGCGCCATCGTCGCGGCCTGCCGGTGCGCGGTCAGCGCACGCATACCAATGCCCGCACCCGCAAGGGTCCGGCAAAGGCGATCGCCGGCAAGAAGAAGTAATTTCCCGAAAAGGGAAAACGGGAGGCTGGCGCACGCGCCGGCCTCCTTTTGCAGTTTGGGAAGGGCAAGTGTCCGACCAATGCGAGTGCCGTTACCGGTTTCTCGGAATGCTCGCGAAGCCGGTGTCCCGGCTGTCGCGAATTGTAAGATGCAGGGCAGGGGACGACCAATCCTTTTCCCGGTGGAGCCGCTGGAATTACGGCGGTGCAGAGATCTAAGAAAGGGATCCTATGGCCAAGGAAGCCACCCGCGTTCGCCGTCGCGAGCGCAAGAACATCACGTCTGGCGTCGCACACGTCAATTCGTCGTTCAACAACACGATGATCACCATTACCGACGCGCAGGGCAATGCTATTGCCTGGTCGTCCGCCGGTGCGAAGGGTTTCAAGGGTTCGCGCAAGTCGACCCCGTTCGCCGCGCAGATCGCCGCTGAAGATTGCGCCAAGAAGGCTCAGGAACACGGCATGAAGTCGCTGGAAGTGGAAGTTTGCGGTCCTGGTTCCGGCCGCGAATCCGCTCTTCGCGCGCTCCAGGCTGCAGGTTTCATGATCACGTCGATCCGTGACGTGACCCCGATCCCGCACAATGGCTGCCGTCCGCGCAAGAAGCGCCGCGTCTGATCATCTGTATTCAACATTCCGGTGAGGACGTTCCGGTGTCCTCCCGGTCTTCGGGGCTCGGTTGTCACGATTGGATGGTGGCAACGAACGGAAGGCAGAAAACATGATCCAGAAAAATTGGCAGGAATTGATCAAGCCGAACAAGGTGGAGTTCGCCTCCTCCGGCCGCACCAAGGCAACGTTGGTCGCGGAGCCGCTTGAGCGCGGCTTTGGCCTGACGCTCGGCAACGCGCTTCGTCGCGTCCTATTGTCGTCGCTGCGCGGTGCTGCCGTAACCGCGGTTCAGATCGACGGCGTATTGCATGAGTTCTCTTCTATCCCGGGCGTCCGGGAAGACGTGACCGACATCGTGCTCAACATCAAGGAAATCGCCATCAAGATGGATGGCGACGACGCAAAGCGCATGGTCGTGCGCAAGCAGGGTCCGGGCGTCGTGACCGCCGGTGACATTCAGACGGTTGGCGACATCGAGATCCTCAACCCGAACCACGTGATCTGCACCCTCGACGAGGGCGCGGAAATCCGCATGGAGTTCACCGTCAACAACGGCAAGGGCTACGTACCGGCTGACCGCAACCGCTCGGAAGATGCGCCGATCGGCCTCATTCCGGTCGACAGCCTGTACTCTCCGGTCAAGAAGGTCTCCTACAAGGTGGAAAACACCCGTGAAGGCCAGGTTCTCGACTACGACAAGCTGACGATGTCCATCGAAACCGATGGCTCCGTCACCGGCGAAGATGCGATCGCTTTCGCGGCCCGCATCCTTCAGGACCAGCTGTCGGTCTTCGTCAACTTCGACGAGCCGCAGAAGGAAACCGAGGAAGAGGCAGTCACCGAACTCGCCTTCAACCCCGCGCTTCTCAAGAAGGTCGACGAACTGGAGCTTTCCGTCCGTTCGGCCAACTGCCTGAAGAACGACAACATCGTCTATATCGGCGACCTCATTCAGAAGACCGAAGCAGAAATGCTCCGTACGCCGAATTTTGGTCGCAAGTCGCTCAACGAGATCAAGGAAGTTCTCGCTTCCATGGGCCTGCATCTCGGCATGGAAGTGCCGTCCTGGCCGCCGGAGAACATCGAAGACCTCGCCAAGCGTTACGAAGACCAGTACTAACCTATTAGACTGCGGGCGGATGCCTGCAAGTAAAGGAGAATAGCCATGCGCCACGGTAAAGCCGGCCGCAAGCTGAATAGAACCGCCAGCCACCGCAAGGCGATGTTTGCCAACATGGCAGCTTCGCTGATCGAGCACGAGCAAATCGTCACGACCCTGCCGAAGGCCAAGGAAATCCGTCCGATCGTGGAAAAGCTCGTTACGCTCGGCAAGCGCGGCGATCTGCATGCCCGCCGCCAGGCGATCTCGCAGATCCGCGACGTTGCCGTCGTCTCGAAGCTGTTCGACGCGATTGCCTCGCGCTACGCCACCCGCAACGGCGGCTACCTGCGCATCATGAAGGCAGGCTTCCGCCAGGGCGACAATGCCCCGCTCGCCGTCATCGAATTCGTTGACCGCGACGTCGACGCCAAGGGTTCGAAGGACCGCGCCCGCGTTTCTGCCGAAGCCGAAGCAGCCGAAGCGGCCTGATCCGATCGGTTGACGAAACCATTCAAGCGGCCGGGGGCTGATCGCCCCCGGCCGCTTTTTTGTTGGTTTTATTGAAAGTAGAAGTAGATCCTCATTCCTGTGCCTCTCAAATCCTTGACAGGCAAAGGAAAAAATGAGGGTCGGGAGAGGGTGTCGCGGGACCTTGGCCGGTGCGGCTCTCCGGCTTGTACGTTGCGCCTTTATCCCGCTCGGGCTTGCGACCGTACGGGTGCGGTGCCCTGGCGCCGCCACCGCAGAAACCGCTTTCTGACGGCGCGCCAGGCGACGAGCACCGCCACAAGGAACAGATAAAGCATTTGCTCGGGGCCTACGACCTTGACCGACATGGCGAAATGCAGCGCGCCGGCCGCGGCAATCACGTAGACGAGCCTGTGAAGCTTGTTCCATCGTTGCCCGAGGCGTCTTATCGACCAGTTGTTCGATGTAACCGCCAGCGGGATGAGCAGCACGAGGGCTGCCATGCCGATGGTGATGAAGGGACGGCGGGCGATGTCGGCGAGAATGGCCGGGAGAAGGAGCGTCTGGTCCAGCACCATATATGTGAGGAAATGCATCATCACATAATAAAAGGCGAGGAGGCCCAGGGCGCGGCGGTATCTGAGCCAGTTGATGCCGAACAGGTCGCGAATCGGCGTGATCGTCAGCGTGGCAATCAGGAAGCGGAGGGCCCAGATGCCGAGCAGGTGCTCGAATTCCTTGACCGCATTGCCGGGCAGCCGACCGGTGGCTCCAAGATAGAACCCCCAGGCGGCCGGTATGAGGCCGAGCATATAGAGCGCCCAGATCGAAGGGCCGTGCAATCGCTTCGGCAGGGCAGGAAGGCTCGGCATCCTCAGAAATTCACCCTGAGGTCCATGCCGGCGTAGAGGTTCGCAACCTCTTCTGCGTAGCCGTTGAAGGGGAGCGTATCGCGGCGGTTGGCGCCGAAGAAGCCGCCTTCGCCGATACGGTTTTCGGTCGCCTGGCTCCAGCGGGGATGATCGACGGCTGGATTCACATTGGCATAGAAGCCGTATTCATTCGGCCCGGCGAGGTTCCAGGTGCACGGCGGCGGCGTCTCGGTCAGAGAGATGCGCACGATCGATTTGATTCCCTTGAAGCCGTATTTCCACGGCACCACCAGGCGGATCGGTGCGCCGTTCTGGTTCGGCAGCGTCTTGCCATAGAGCCCGACGGAGAGGATCGTCAGCGGGTGGCGCGCTTCGTCGAGCCTCAAGCCTTCCCGGTAGGGCCATTCCAGGGGCTGGAAATAGCCGGACTGGCCCGGCATTTCCTCCGGCCGGACCACGGTCTCGAAGGCGACATATTTCGCGCTTCCGAGCGGCTCGACCCTGTCGAGGAGCGCGGCCAATGGAAAGCCGACCCAGGGAATGACCATCGACCACGCTTCGACGCAGCGCATCCGGTAAATTCTCTCTTCCAGAGGGAAGGCCAGGAGCTCCTCCAGGCCGAATTCCCGCGGCTTGCCGACCAATCCGTCGACCTTCACCGTCCAGGGCGCCGGCTTGAAGTTTGCCGAGTTGGCAGCCGGATCGCCTTTGCCGGTCCCGAATTCATAGAAGTTGTTGTAGGTGGTGGCGTCCTTTTCCGGCGTGACGGGCTCATCGACCCTGTATTTGCTCTTGGACGCGTCGAGTGCGGCCGCGCGGCTCGGCTTGGGCACGGCGAGGGCCAGGCTTCCGGCCGCGGCGGCGATGAAGGTCCGCCGATCCAGGAAGAAGCGCTCCGGGGTGATTTCGGTAGCGGCAATCTTCGGCGTGCGATAGCTGGGCATGGGGTCTCCTCGGTGTCATTCGACTTTTTCTAATACGCAAATGAGCAGAGTTTCGATCACCGGAAAAGGCTGGCGAGACCACGTTTTCGTGCATGACTCGTGAACGTCGCCTGCGTCTTTGGGAGCGCAAGGCCGAGCAATTGGCGCGCAGCATGTACTCCTATGAATTCCCTGATGAAACGACCCCTCCTTGCGGCTGCATTGCGTTGGATTGTCGGGCAACAGGTTTGCCTTTTTCCGTGCGAAATCCTATCTGAACGTAGCTGCAACGAAAGGGAGAATGCTTCATGATCTTCGGCCATCGCGCTCTCGCGGCTCTCGTGCTTGCTGTTGCCATATCGTCACCTGCGATGGCCCAGGATGCCAGGACCGTGCCGCAGTCGCGGTCGGAGATGCAGCTCTCTTTCGCGCCGCTCGTCAAACAGACGGCGAATGCGGTCGTCAACGTGTATGCCGAGCGCGTGGTGGAGCGTCGCTCGATCTTTGCCGGAGACCCTTTCTTCGAGGAATTCTTCGGGCAGCGGATGCCGAATCGCACCGAGAAGCAGTCGTCTCTGGGGTCGGGCGTGATCGTCGGCCGCAATGGCCTGGTCGTGACCAACAACCATGTCATCGAGGGCGGCGACGATATCAAGGTGGCGCTCGCCGACGGGCGTGAGTTCCCCTGCAAAGTCATATTGAAGGATGATCGCCTCGATCTGGCCGTCATGAAAATTCAGTCGGACGGTCCGTTCGACATCGTCCCGATCGGTGATTCCGACGCGGTGGAGGTCGGCGACCTGGTTCTGGCGATGGGCAATCCCTTCGGCGTCGGGCAGACGGTGACGAGCGGCATCGTGTCGGCGCTCGCCCGAAACCAGATTTCCAACGGCGATTTCGGCTTTTTCATCCAGACGGATGCGGCAATCAATCCGGGCAATTCCGGCGGCGGCCTGATCAACATGAAGGGCGAGTTGATCGGCATCAACACTGCGATTTTTTCGAGAGGCGGCGGTTCCAACGGCGTGGGCTTTGCGATCCCCGCCAACCTGGTCAAGGTTTTCGTTGCCTCCGCTGAAGGAGGCAACGGCTCGTTCATCCGTCCCTTCGTCGGGGCGACTTTCGAGCCGGTGACCTCCGATGTGGCAGAGGCGCTCGGGCTTGAGCGGGCGCGCGGGGCGCTGGTGACGGCGGTCGTCGCAGGCGGTCCGGCGGAGAGCGCCGGCATGCGCCCCGGACAGGTGGTCACCGCCGTCAACGGCATACCGGTCGAACACCCGGATGCGCTTGGTTATCGTCTGACCACCGTGGGGATCGGCCACGAGGCGCGGGTTACGATCTCGGAGAACGGCAGTTCGCGCGAAATCGCCCTCAAGCTTGAGCGGGCGCCGGAAACACAGCCACGAGACGAACGGCTGATCGAGGGGCGCAACCCCTTCGCCGGCGCTGTCGTGGCAAATCTCTCGCCGCGGCTTGCGGACGAGTTGCGCATGCCCACGTCGCTGCAGGGTGTGGTCATCACCGAGATCAATCGCGGCTCGCCGGCTGCACGTATCGGCCTGGAACCGAAAGATATCGTTCGTTCAGTCAACGGGACGGCAATCGATAGTTCGAAGACGCTGGAAGGCGTCGTCGCCGAGGATGCCTCCTTCTGGCGTGTCGAGATCGAGCGCAACGGCCAGATCATCCGTCAGTTCTTCCGATGAGCGATCTCTTCGCCCCCCATGAACCTCCTGAAATGGCCTCGGCAAGGCCGCTGGCCGATCGCCTGCGCCCGCGCACGCTGGCGGAGGTGACCGGCCAGGAGCATCTGACCGGCCCCGACGGCGTGCTCACACGGATGATCGCTTCCGGATCCCTCGGCTCGATGATCTTCTGGGGCCCGCCGGGAACCGGCAAGACAACGGTTGCCCGTCTGCTTTCAGGCGAGGCAGGTCTCGCATTCGAGCAGATTTCGGCAATCTTCTCCGGCGTTGCGGATCTTAAGAAGGTATTCGAATCTGCGCGCGCCCGGCGCATGTCGGGGCGCCAGACGCTGCTTTTCGTCGACGAGATCCATCGGTTCAACCGGGCGCAGCAGGACAGCTTCCTGCCGGTCATGGAGGATGGCACCGTCGTCCTGGTCGGCGCCACCACCGAGAACCCGTCTTTC
The DNA here is from genome assembly GCF_042436655.1 of Sinorhizobium sp. P24N7. Classification (NCBI taxonomy): domain Bacteria; kingdom Pseudomonadati; phylum Pseudomonadota; class Alphaproteobacteria; order Hyphomicrobiales; family Rhizobiaceae; genus Sinorhizobium; species Sinorhizobium sp. P24N7. Next base: position 129,259 of record NZ_JBHMIW010000018.1, read on the forward strand.
GAGCTTAACGCCGCGCTTCTGTCGCGGGCGCGCGTCTTGACGTTCAAGCCGCATGACGAGGCCAGCCTCGAGGAACTTCTGAAGCGGGCGGAGGCAGCCGAGGGCAAACCGCTGCCGCTCGATGACGACGCGCGGGCCAGCCTGATCCGCATGGCGGACGGGGACGGCCGGGCGGTGCTGACGCTCGCGGAAGAGGTATGGCGGGCGGCGCGCCGGGACGAGATATTCGATTCCGCCGGGCTTCAGGAGATCGTCCAGCGCCGCGCGCCGGTATACGACAAGGGCCAGGACGGCCATTACAACCTGATCTCGGCGCTCCATAAATCCGTTCGGGGCTCCGACCCGGACGCGGCGCTCTATTATCTCTGCCGCATGTTCGATGCCGGGGAGGATCCGCTCTATATCGGCAGGCGGCTCGTGCGGATGGCGGTCGAGGATATCGGCCTTGCCGATCCGCAGGCACTGGCGATCTGCAATGCCGCCAAGGATGCCTATGATTATCTCGGGTCCCCCGAAGGGGAACTGGCTCTTGCCGAGGCCTGCGTCTATCTTGCAACGGCGCCGAAATCCAACGCCGTCTATACCGCCTACAAGGCGGCGATGCGCGCGGCCAAGGAGAACGGATCTCTGCTGCCGCCGAAGCATATCCTCAACGCTCCGACGAAGCTCATGAAGGGGGAAGGCTACGGCGACGGCTACCGCTACGATCATGACGAGCCCGACGCATTCTCCGGCCAGGATTATTTCCCCGAGAAGATGGGCAGAAAGACTTTCTACGACCCTCCGGAGCGCGGCTTCGAACGTGAGATCCGCAAGCGGCTGGAGTGGTGGAACAAGCTTCGGCGCGACCGGAATTCGTGAGGGTTCGCCCCAGCTCCGTCACTCCCGCAGGGCTGCCTTGCCACAGGATGCCTTGCTGTCGCGATGAGCCCGTGGCATAGAAGAACCACATCGCAGACGGCTGCACGGATCGAATGGATCCGAACTTCCGCGGGGACGGCCTCGCTCCACATGAAGGAGTTCGAAATGGCCTGGTTCACGCTGTTGCTCGCCGGAATTCTCGAAATCGGCTGGGCGATCGGTCTCAAATACACGGATGGATTTACGCGGTTCACGCCGACTGTGCTGACGGTCGGGTCGATGATCCTGAGCGTCGTTCTGCTCGGAATAGCGGTGCGTTCGCTGCCGCTTGGCACGGCCTATGCCGTGTGGACCGGCATCGGCACCGTGGGTACCGTCATTCTCGGCATCATTCTGTTCGCAGAGCCGGCAACGGCGATGCGCCTCGGCTGCATCGGCCTCATCGTCGCGGGCATCGCGGGTCTGAAGCTCGTCGGCTGACGTGTTCGACCACTGAAAGTCTGCCCCTCATCCGGCCTGCCGGCCACCCTCTTCGCGCCAGCGGGGCGAAGAGACTCGCGGCGCCCCGGCAGGGGGATGAGGAGCAAGTGACCCTTCACGTCACTTCAGCGCGTCGAGTACGACCGCGGCAGCCAGCATTTCCCGCCAGCGGTTTTCGCGCCGTCTAAATGCCTCTTCGTCTGTTCCCCACTGTTCGATCTGCCAATCCTCGTCGACATGAGCGGCAGCCCATGCCTGTTCGGCGGAGAGCCTGCCCATGGCGAGGGCAAGAGCGAGCAGGGCGGATCCGGTCAGGCTGGTGACGGTGTGCAGGCAGGCGAGGCCGAGCGGTGTCGCAAACCCGCGCAGGCTCTCGGCAAAGGCCGAGACCGCCTCCGCCGGTTGTTCCTGATGGATCACGCCTTCCACGAGAATGAACCGGGCGCCGAGCGTCCGGGCGGCCCAGTCGATTATCGGATTCCAGTGCTCGTTCTGCCGAGCGACGAGTTCTTTCGGGCTGTCGGCCCGATAGCAGAGAAGATCGCTGCCGACAAAACGGACGATATCGTCGAAGACCGCACGATCGTCGAGCGCAGCTCCGTCGATCGCGGTGTTGACGATCCGCGTGAGCGGCATCGCCGAGGGATCGATGATTTCGGTCTGGGCGTCCCACTCGGCTGCCAGCAGCCCTGCGAGCTTTTCGGTGGGTACGGTGAGCGCCCGTTTGGCCGGTGTGCGCACTGACCTTCCGTCGAGAAGCACGGCGTATCCGCCGTCATCCGCCGGTGCGGCGCTCGCCTGCTTGTAGAAGCGTTTCGGCAGCGGTTTCTGCATCTGGATCTGGGCCCGGCGCACAGGATCCTCGTGGCTCAGCGCACCACTCAGTTCGTCGCGAATATCAGGCATGGCTGTGGTCCATCCATTCGATTATGTCTGCCGGAACGCGGGCGATGTGATCCGCACCGGATGCCATCAGCTCCGGGACACTGGCGTAACCCCAGGCGACGCCCAGGGCATCGGTGCCGGCGGCCTTCGCCATCTGCATGTCATAGATCGCGTCTCCGATCACGATCGTGTCGCGGGGATCGACTCCGGCCTCCGCGCAGCACTCCGTCACCATGGCGGGATGCGGCTTCGAGGGGCAGTCGTCCGCCGTGCGGGAGACGAAGAAAATCTTGTCGAATCCATGCATCGCCGCGATATGCGTCAGACCTCGCCTCGATTTGCCGGTGACGGCACCGATCAGGAGTTCGTCGCGTCCGGCCAGAGTCTGCATCATCTCCGCAATGCCCGGAAACAGCGCTTCGCTGCAGCCGGGTTCGCCTCGTACCGAGGCGAATATAGATTTGTAATGCGCCGTCATTGCGGTCGCCCGGTCGTCGACGTGTTCCTGCCCCATGAGCCGGGCAATGGCGATATCGAGAGTGAGGCCGATGATCGCCTTGGTCGCGTCCGCTGTCGGGCGATCCAGATCGAAGGCCTCGAAGGTGCGGGCCATCACCTCATGGATCAGTCCCGCGCTGTCGACGAGCGTTCCGTCGCAATCGAAAAGGACGAGCTTCATCACTCTTCCTCGCCGGCGGCGTTTTCGTCGAAGCCGAGCAGATTCCAGCTCTGCACCATGTGTTGGGGCAGGGGAGCGGTGATCTTCAGCCGCCCGCCGTTCGGATGCGGAATATCTATGTGCCGCGCATGAAGGTGCAGCCGGTTCTGCATGCCGCCGGGGAAGGTCCAGTTGACGTCCGCTTCGAAGTATTTCGGATCGCCGATGATCGGATGGCCGATATGGGCGGCGTGGACGCGCAGCTGGTGCGTGCGGCCGGTATAGGGTTCCATTTCCAGCCAGGCGAGGTTCTGCCCGGCTTGTTCGACGATCCGGTAATAGGAGATGGCGTGGTCGGCGCCATTCTCGCCGTGCTTGGCAATCCGGACACGGTCGCCATCGGGCGTGGGCTCCTTTACGAGCCAGGTGGAAATCTTGTCTTCCCGCTTGCGCGGCACGCCCCTGACCAGGGCCCAATATGTCTTCTTGGTGTCGCGCTCGCGAAATGCCGCGGTCAGCTGTTGCGCAGCCCCACGCGTGCGGGCGACGACAAGTACGCCCGAGGTATCACGGTCGAGACGATGGACGAGGCGCGGCTTTTCGCCCTTCTGGCTGGTCCAGGCCTCGAGCATTTTGTCTATATGCCGGTTGACGCCCCAGCCGCCCTGAACGGCAAGGCCGGCCGGTTTGTTGAGCACGATGACCTTGGCATCCTCATGCAGCACCATGCGCGACAGAAGCTCTCCGTCCGGCGATTGACGCAGGTCCCGGCCGCCGATCGGGCCGGATTTCGCTTCCTTGGGATCGACGCCGAGCGGCGGAATGCGGATCGTCTGGCCGGGTTGTATGCGCGTGTCGGATTTTGCCCGCGCCCCGTCCACGCGGATCTGTCCGGAACGCAGCAGCTTCTGCAGCGGACCGAAGCCCAGTCCGGGGAAATGCACCTTGAACCAGCGGTCGAGACGCATTCCCGCTTCGTCGCTGTCAACCTGCCTGTGTTCTATGCCCGCCATTTGCAGAAATCCGCCTTCTTTTCTTTAAAGGCTGGCTTTAGACCATTGCGCGCATCAGGGCCAGCCCGGCGAACACGGCAAGTATCGAAAGACCGACGCTCGCCGCGATATAGGCGAGGCCACTCATCGTCTGCCCGTGTTCCAGAAGGGTGATCGCGTCGAGCGAAAAGGCCGAGAACGTCGTGTAGCCCCCCAGCACGCCGGTGATCAGGAACACGCGTATTTCCGGCGAGGCTCCCATCTTATGCATGATGAACTGCGCCAGAAAACCGATCAGAAAGGAACCCGTAACGTTCACGAACAGCGTCCCCCAGGGAAAGACGGGTCCGGCGCGCTGCAGCATCCAGAGGCCGACGAGGTAGCGCAGGACGGAGCCAAGGGCGCCGCCGGCACCGACGAGGAGGATATGGTTCATCAAATCGTTCCGATCCGAGAAGGCTGCATCCTGTCAGCCGAGTCTCTCGGCGTGCCACCTGAGATGGTCGTCCATGAAGGTCGAGATGAAATAATAGGAATGGTCGTAACGCTCATGCATCCGGAGCGTAAGCCCGATGCCCGTTCCTTTGACGGCTTCTTCGAACAGCCAGGGGCGCAGACCGTTTTCGAGGAAGCTATCCGCCTTGCCCTGGTCGATCAGGAATTCCGGGAAGCGGGCCCCGTCCTCGACGAGGGCGCAGGCATCGTATTTCCGCCAGGCGGTCTTGTCGGGACCGAGATACTTCTCGAAGGCACCGACCGACCAATCGGCGGAAGACGGCGCGACGATCGGCGCGAAAGCGGAGCAACTCTTGAAACGCTCAGGGTCCTTGAGAGCGACGGTCATTGCGCCATGCCCGCCCATCGAGTGGCCGAAGATACCCTGGCGGCTCATATCCACGCGGAAATGCTGACCGACCAGGGCCGGGAGTTCTTCTGTGATGTAGCTGTACATCCGATAGTGCTCGTCCCAGGGCTTCTCCGTCGCATCGAGATAGAAGCCGGCGCCCTTGCCCATCTGCCAGTTGGTGAGTTCATCGGGAACATCCGCCCCTCTTGGGCTCGTATCCGGGCAGACGATGATGAGCCCCAGCTCCGAGGCCATGCGCCGGTACTCGCCTTTCTCCATGACATTGGCGTGGGTGCAGGTGAGGCCGGAGAGATACCAGAGAACGGGGCGAGGCTCCGTGATCGCCTGCGGCGGTACAAAGACGGCGAAGGTCATTTCGCCTTTGCAGGCCGTGGAATCATGAGCGTAGACGCCCTGCATGCCGCCGAAGGCCGTGTTCTGCGAGATTACTTTCATTCTTTGCTCCTGAATTTCATGGGGTGGCGCCCGCAAGCTGAACCGCGGCATTGACGGCGGCGGCGACGAGCACCGTGTTGAAGAAGAACGAGACGATAGCGTGCATCAGGTTCACGCGGCGCATCGCCGTTGTCGTGATGGCGACATCCGACGTCTGCGCCGTCATCCCGATGACGAAGGCGAAATAGAGGAAATCGTATCCGCCGGGACTGTCGGTCTCCGGGAACGCAAGACCGCGCGCTGCGGGATTGCTGGCGGGATCATTGCGGTCGGCAAGCCAATAAAGATGAGCATAATGCAGCGCCGCCATGGTGTGGATCGTCGCCCAGCCGAGCGCAACCGCTGCGAAGGCGATGGACAGCCCCACCGCGCCGCCGCCCCCGGCGCGGTTCAGCGCGAGGAACAGAGCCACCAGCGACGTCGCCGCGGCAACGAGCGTCACCAGGAAGATGATTGGCTCCGGCTCACCCGTGTCGCGCGCATTGGCCTGGAGATAACTGCCGGTAAGTTTGGGAAGCCGCAAAGCCGTGATCGACAGATAGATAAGGAAAAAGAGGATGGCCGCGACCTCGATTGCTTCTGCGCGGAATAATGCAAAACCGATGGGCAGGCTGACCAACCCGCCCGTCAGGGCGAGATAGAACGGCCAGTGCCGCAGGCCTGTCTTCCGATCCATTCGCCGCCTCCGTTCGCCGGTTCTACCTTTTTACCCGTCGGCAGAGTCGGTCAAGCGTTTCGAGAAAAGCGGAGCGGTCGCGGGAGGTGAGGGCGGCGTTATAGCCTTTGCTTTCCCCGGTCTCCCTGAGATGGGCCGAGAGATCGCGCATCGCGGATGCCATGCCGATGTTGGTCTCGTCGAAGACACGCCCGGTCGGCCCGGTGACGAGCGCTCCGGCGCCGACACAGCGCACGGCAAGCGGCACGTCGGCAGTGACGACGATGTCGCCGTCCCTGGCGCGTTCGGCGATCCAATCATCCGCTGCGTCGAAACCGGCCGATACGATGACGTTGCGAACCATCGGATCGCGCGAGGGGCGCAGGCCGGAATTGGCGACGAAAGTCACCTCCAGGCCATGGCGCTCGGCCACCTTCAGGATTTCCGGCTTTACCGGGCACGCATCGGCATCGACATAGATCATCGGGGATAGCTTCCGGCAGGCAAAAAAGCGCCGGATTCAGTGGCCTCCGGCGCTTTCCTGAATGAGATTGCGAACTCAGTAGACAACGACAGAGCGAATGCTCTCGCCGGAATGCATGAGCTCGAACCCCTTGTTGATGTCCTCAAGCGGCATGGTGTGGGTGATCATCGGATCGATCTCGATCTTGCCCTCCATGTACCAGTCGACGATCTTCGGCACGTCGGTGCGCCCGCGCGCGCCGCCGAAGGCGGTGCCCATCCAGGTGCGGCCGGTGACGAGCTGGAACGGCCTGGTGGCGATCTCCTGGCCGGCGCCGGCGACGCCGATGATCACCGACTTGCCCCAGCCGCGATGCGAGGCTTCGAGCGCCTGGCGCATGACCTTGGTGTTGCCGGTGCAGTCGAAGGTGTAGTCGGCGCCGCCGATCTGGTCGGCACCGCGCTTCGTCAGGTTGACGAGATAGGGCACGATGTCGTCGCCGACCTCCTTCGGATTGACGAAGTGGGTCATGCCGAACTTTTCGCCCCAGGGCTTCTTGTCGTTGTTGAGGTCGACGCCGATGATCATGTCGGCGCCGGCAAGGCGAAGCCCCTGGATGACGTTGAGCCCGATGCCGCCGAGACCGAAGACGATGGCGGTGGCGCCGATCTCGACCTTGGCGGTGTTGATCACCGCGCCGATGCCGGTGGTGACGCCGCAGCCGATATAGCAGATCTTGTCGAAGGGGGCGTCCGGATTGACCTTGGCGAGGGCGATCTCCGGCAGCACGGTGAAGTTCGAAAAGGTCGAGCAGCCCATATAGTGGTGGACCTTGTCGCCGTTGATCGAGAACCGCGAGCTGCCGTCCGGCATCAGCCCTTGCCCCTGGGTGGCGCGGATGGCGGTGCAGAGATTGGTCTTGCGGCTGAGGCAGGAGGGGCAGGAGCGGCATTCCGGCGTATAGAGCGGGATGACGTGGTCGCCCTTCTTCACCGAGGTGACGCCCGGGCCGACATCGACGACGATGCCGGCGCCCTCATGACCGAGAATCGCCGGGAACAGCCCCTCCGGATCGGCCCCCGACAGCGTGAAATCGTCGGTATGGCAGATGCCGGTCGCCTTCACCTCGACCAGCACCTCGCCGGCCCGAGGGCCTTCGAGCTGCACGGTCATGACCTCCAGCGGCTTGCCGGCTTCCAGGGCCACTGCGGCGCGTACGTCCATTTCTCTACTCCATCAAACTAAGAACAACGAGGCGGGGCGACCGTCATATCGCGCCGGTCGCCACCGGCAAGAGGAAAATCCTGTCCGATCACCGAACGTCCTGGTTCAGGCGGTCGAATTCCATCTCGAGTGCCGAAATGGCCTCGGCGGTTTGATCGTGCAGCTTCTTTACGAGATCCAGCTGCTTGCGAAGTTCGTCCCCCGAAGCATCTCCGGCGTTATCATCCGGTGCGCGTCCGATACCGGCCATCAGCCAGGCGGGCGTCACGCCAAGCACGCCGGCCAGCATGAACAGGCGATTGGCCCGTGGCTCGGCGCGATCGCGCTCCCAGGAGGAAATGGTGTCGCTGCGGACACCGAGCTTGCTGGCAAGCTCCTTCGTAGAGAGTCCCGTCGCGTCACGCGCTCTCCAGATACGACCGCCCAGCGTATCGCCGTCTCCTGTCTCACGCAGACGTGCAATCGCATTCTCGGTTGATAACAGCATGGTAGCTCCTTTCGCCTGTTGTCGTTGTCGGGTGCCGAGGCACCCTGACTGCCCGCGGTGGGGCGAAGGTGAGGGGAGCTTATAGGCTTTTCCTTGCGGATGGGGCAATGTGAAGCGGCAAAAAGACGGCTAAAAGCGGCTTTGCCGACGTTTCCGAACGGAGCAACGTGCCGTGGGACCCTGCTATTCGTTCTCGATGCGGGTCGGGCCGAAGACCCTTTCGAAGGCCTCCCTCAGCCTGATATCGACATCGGCCATCATGACGGGCAGACCGAGATCGACGAGGCTGGTGACACCATAGCCGCGAATGCCGCAAGGCACGATGCCCCCGAAATGCTCGAGGTCCGGATCGACGTTCAACGACAATCCGTGAAAGCTCACCCATTTGCGCAAGCGAATGCCGATTGCCGCTATCTTGTCCTCCGCCATCGTGCCGTCCATGAGCGGCGGCTTTTCCGGGCGGCACACCCAGACGCCGACACGATCTTCACGGCGTTCGCCCTTGACGTTCATGGAATCGAGCGTGGCGATGATGACGCTCTCGAGTGCGGCGACAAATCCGCGGACGTCCTGGCGTCTGCGCTTCAAGTCGAGCATGACGTAGACCACCCGCTGCCCGGGACCGTGATAGGTGTATTCGCCGCCTCTTCCGGTGGCAAAAACCGGGAGCATATCCGGCATCACGAGGTCGGCGGCGTTGGCGCTGGTTCCCGCGGTGAACAGCGGCGGGTGCTCGACCAGCCAGACCAGCTCGTCGGCGGTGCCGTCCGCGATCGCGGCGGCTTCGCGCTCCATCGTCTCGACGGCTTCTGGATATTCCACGAGGGAAGGCGCAATGCGCCACCGCACCGGCGGTGCATCCGGCGGAGCGAACATGCTCTGGATAAGATCTTCGCGTTGCATAGGAACCTTGCGAATACTGATTTTTTCCGGCCTGTACATGGGGTCGCCGACGGCAAGAGTCCAGCGTTTCCAGTGGTTCGCGGGGAGCCGATCGAAATAGTTTTGTTTCTCGTCAAATTTCTGTCGTCACGCACTTGTGCACCCGGAATCCTTTTGCTACATGCAGCCCCGCCGACGCAATCGGCACCTACCACGATGCGGTCGTGGCGGAATTGGTAGACGCGCAGCGTTGAGGTCGCTGTGGGGCAACCCGTGGAAGTTCGAGTCTTCTCGACCGCACCATCTAAGATGAAGAAGCCCTCGTAACCAAATGGTTCCGTGGGTTTTTTTATTTTTAATCCTCTTTCACAACGTTGTTGCTGGACGCGATAGGACGCGAGGACTATTCTCGGATTTACGGCGCAAAACAGCTCGGCGTCATGCCTCGGGCCACAGCGTCGTCCAGGTCTCTGCTCCGTGCCGATGCGGAGCGCCCGCCACGACATCGACATGGCGGTGCCCGATCACGAAATCACCGTTCTACACGATGTTGTTGATGGCTAAATTCGTGGAATCGCAAAAAAAAAGTCGGCGAATGAGCAGGGACAAGTTATGATTCGCTTGTCATGACGGATTCGCGAGAAGCGCCGGCATGATGGGGTGACAGAGCGACGAGTCTTGCGGAGTGCGCCTCATAACGTTGATGAGGCGCCGATCGGTCGGTCCCGAACTGATATGCGGATGTTCGTCGCTGGCTGCTGCTTCGGTATCCGTTTCAGTGTCGGTTACGTGAAGGAACTTTGAAGCTAGGAAAACCGTTCACCTGAAGCAGATGCCGAAAGGCAGCGAGCCCGTTTCAACCAAGCGGCCCGCCGCGGGAGAGCACGATGCAAAGGAGTGAATCTGACGTCTTCGATCTCTTTTCGGAGATTTATACGAGTGCAGCGCAAGAAGAGATAAGTCTACAGGAATATCTCCTCGCATGTCGCGATGACAAAAGCATGTACGCCACCGCTCAGGAACGAATGGTGGACGCAATTGGAGACCCGATTCTCGTCGATACCAGCGCTGACGAGCGTTTAGGTCGGATCTTCGCAAACCGAACCATCAAAATCTACCCGGCCTTCTCCGACTTCTTCGGCATGGAAGACACGATCGAGCGGATCGTCGGCTACTTCCGCTATGCCGCGCAGGGTCTCGAGGAGCGCAAGCAGATCCTTTATCTTCTGGGGCCGGTCGGCGGCGGCAAGTCTTCGCTCGCCGAAAGATTGAAGAAGCTGATGGAGCTGCGACCGATCTACACCCTGATGGTCGACGGCAAGATCAGCCCGGTTTTCGAATCGCCGCTCGGCCTGTTCCATCCCGAACGGATGGCCGATCTCCTGGAAGACAAATACGGCATCGCCCGTAGGAGGCTGACAGGCCTGATCTCTCCCTGGGCCGCCAAGCGGCTGGACGAGGTCGGTGGCGACATATCCAAGTTCAGCGTCGTCAAGCTGATGCCGTCGCGTCTGCGTCAGATCGGCATCGCCAAGACCGAGCCGGGCGACGAGAACAATCAGGATGTCTCCTCGCTTGTCGGCAAGGTCGATATCCGCCAGCTCGAGAACTACAGCCAGGCCGACCCGGATGCCTACTCCTACAGCGGCGGCCTGAACCGCACGACGCAGGGGCTGCTCGAATTCGTCGAAATGTTCAAGGCGCCGATCAAGGTCCTGCATCCTCTTCTGACGGCGACCCAGGAAGGCAGCTACAACGGTACGGAAAACTTCGGCGCATTCCCGTTTCAGGGCACCATTCTGGCCCACTCCAACGAATCGGAATGGCTGCAGTTCAAGAACAACCGCAACAACGAGGCGTTCCTGGACCGCATCCTGGTGGTCAAGGTGCCCTATTGCCTGCGCGTCACCGAGGAGAAGCAGATCTACGAAAAGCTTCTTCGCGAGAGCGAACTGGTCAGCAATCCCTGCGCACCCGAGGTGTTGGAGATACTGAGCCGTTTCACGGTATCCACCCGGCTCGTTCCTCACGAGAACTCGTCTCTCTACACCAAGATGCGCGTCTATGACGGCGAGAACCTCAAGGATGTCGACCCGAAGGCACGATCGGTGCAGGAGTATCGGGACGCTGCCGGCGTCGATGAGGGCATGACGGGCGTCAGCACGCGCTTTGCCTTCAAGGTCCTGTCCGAGGCCTTCAATTACGACACGAAGGAGGTCGCGGCCGATCCCGTACATCTGATGTACATCCTGGAGCAGGCCATCAAGCGCGAGCAGTTTGCGAAGGAAACGGAGGCAGCCTATCTCGACTTCATCAAGTCGGAACTCGCCACGCGTTATGCGGAATTCATCGGTCACGAGATCCAGAAGGCCTATCTCGAGTCCTACAGCGAATACGGCCAGAACCTGTTCGACCGCTATATCGCCTATGCCGATGCCTGGCTCGAGGACCAGGACTTCAAGGATCCCGATACGGGGCAGATCCTCAACCGCAAGATCCTCGACAGCGAGCTGTCTCAGATCGAAAAACCGGCGGGCATCGCCAATCCGAAGGACTTCCGCAATGAGGTGGTCAAGTTCACCTTGCGGGCGCGGGCCAAGAACCATGGCAAGAACCCGTCCTGGACGAGCTATGAAAAACTTCGCGAGGTCATCGAGAAGCGCATGTTCGGTCAGGTCGAAGACCTGTTGCCGGTCATCAGCTTCGGGTCGAAGAAGGACAGCTCCACAGAGAAGCAGCATGTCGAATTCGTACAGCGCATGAAGGAGCGTGGGTACACCGAACGGCAGGTGCGGCGTCTCGTGGACTGGTACATGCGTGTAAACAAGGCGGGTTGAGGCTGCGGATGCGGGGGTTAGCTAATGCCGAATTTCATCGACCGTCGCCTCAATCCGAAGGATAAGAGTCTCGGTAACAGGCAACGCTTCCTGAAACGGGCACGAGAGGAACTGAAGCGCACCATCAAAGAGCGGGTCAAGTCGGGCAAGATCGCGGATGTCGATGCCGAACAGAACGTGTCCATGCCCGCCCGCGGCGTCAACGAGCCGGCTTTCCAGCCGGACTCCAACAGCGGCGAGCGACGCCACGTCCTGCCGGGCAACCGGGAGTTCGCGGCGGGAGACCGTATCCCCAAAAGGGGGTCAGGTGGCGGTGCGGGCAATGCGGGAGCCGGCACCGGTCAGAGCGAAGACGAGTTTCAGTTCGTCCTTTCGCGCGAGGAGGTGCTCGATCTCTTCTTCGAGGACCTCGAACTCCCCGACATGGTAAAGCTCAATCTGAAGGAATCGGTTACCTTCAAGCGACGGCGGGCCGGCTTCAGCGCAAGCGGCTCCCCGACGAACATCAATGTCGGCCGCACCATGCGCAACAGCTACGGACGCCGCATCGCATTGCGGCGGCCGTCGCGCCGGGAAATCGAGGCGATTGCCGACGAGATCGCCGGGCTGGAGACGGAGCCGCGCGGACGCATCAAGCACCGGCAGCGCCTGGAGGAACTGCGCCAGAAGCTCGACGGTCTCGAGCGCCGGCGCCGGCGTATTCCCTATGTCGATCCCGTGGATATTCGCTTCAATCGGTTCGAGCCGCAGCCGCTGCCCAATGCGAGTGCGGTCATGTTCTGCCTCATGGATGTCTCCGCTTCGATGGGGGAGCGGGAGAAGGACCTCGCCAAGCGTTTTTTCGTGCTGCTGCACCTCTTCCTCAAGCGGCGCTACGAGCGGATCGACATCGTGTTCATCCGGCACACCGACGAGGCCGGCGAGGTCGACGAGAATACCTTCTTCTACAGCAAGCAGAGCGGCGGCACGGTCGTTTCCACCGCGCTGGAGGAGATGCTGCGCGTCATCCGGGAGCGCTATCCTGCCCATGAATGGAACATCTATGCCGCGCAGGCGTCGGACGGCGAGAATATCTCAGGCGACTCCGAACGCTGCGCTTCCCTTCTTCACGACGAACTGATGGGACTTTGCCAATACTACGCCTATGTCGAGATTATCGATGAGCGAGAGACGGAGATTTTCGGCACTACCGATAACGGGACTTCGCTCTGGCGGGCCTATCGCACCGTCGACGGCGAATGGCCGAATTTTCAGATGACCCGCATCGCGAAACCGGCGGATATCTACCCCGTCTTCCGAAAACTCTTCGGCAAGCAGCCGGAAATGCAATTGCGCAAGTGAAAAGGGACCGGGATGTCAAAGGGCGCCGCCTCAAACCTTCTGTTCCACAGTTCCGACTGGAATTTCGAGACGCTGGCGCGCACCTACGATGCCATCGAGGAGATCGCGCTCGGCGATCTCGGTCTCGACGTATACCCCAATCAGCTCGAGATCATCTCCTCCGAGCAGATGCTGGATGCCTACTCGTCGGTGGGCATGCCGCTCATGTACCAGCATTGGTCTTTCGGGAAGCGCTTCGTTTTCGAGGATCATCTCTATCGCAGGGGCCGGCGCGGCCTCGCTTACGAGCTGGTGATCAACTCCAATCCCTGCATCACCTACTTGATGGAGGAGAACACCATGGCCATGCAGGCCCTGGTGACCGCACATGCAGCCTTCGGCCACAATCATTTTTTCAAGAACAATTACCTCTTCCGGCAGTGGACCGACGCCAGCGCAATCCTCAGCTATATGGACTTCGCGAAGAAATACATCAGCAAATGCGAAGAACGGCACGGAACGACGGCGGTCGAGGCGATCCTCGACTCTGCCCATGCACTCATGGAGCAGGGCGTGTTCCGCTACAGACGGCCCCCGCGCCTGTCGACCGAAAAAGAGCAGGAGCGGATGCGCGAGAGGCTGGAATATGAAGAGCAGACCTTTAGCGACCTGTGGAGAACGCTTCCGCCCGCGGGAGAGAACAACGATCCCACGCAATTGGAACGGGAGCTCTCCGAGCGGAAAAAATCGCTGAACCTCCCGGAAGAGAACCTGCTCTATTTCCTGGAGAAGACCAGCCTCATCCTTGAGCCCTGGCAGCGGGAGATACTGCGAATCGTTCGCGTGATCGCGCAGTACTTCTATCCGCAGCGACAGACGAAGGTCATGAACGAGGGATGCGCCACTTTCGTCCACTACACCATCATGAACAGCCTTTTCGACCAGGGCAAAATAAGCGAAGGCGCGATGCTGGAGATTCTCCAGAGTCATACCAATGTCGTTTTCCAGCCGGGCTTCGACGATCCCCGCTTTCCGGGGATCAACCCCTATGCGTTGGGATTTGCCATGATGCAGGACATCGAACGCATCTGCGTCGAGCCGACGGCGGAGGATCGCGATTGGTTTCCCGAAATCGCCGGCACCGGCAATTGGCGCGAGACGCTTCTCGATGCCTGGGCGAACCACCGTGATGAGTCCTTCATCCTGCAATTCCTCAGTCCTGCGCTGATCCGCAAGTTTCGTCTGTTCCTGCTGACGGACGAGGCGGACGACAATTTCTGCGAGGTGGCATCCATCCATAACGAGCGCGGCTACGAAACGATTCGCGGCGCTCTCGCCCGCAGCTACGACATCGGAAGCAGCCAGCCGGACATCCAGGTGATGGATGTCGATTTGTTGGGCGACCGGCACCTGCGATTGCAGCACAATGTGAAGAATGGAGTGCTCCTGGAGGAGAACAGCCGCGATGCCACTCTGCGGCACGTCCGCCGTCTTTGGGGCTACGAGGTGAGCCTCGCCGGCGTCGATATGGAGAGCGGCGAGACGCTCTACGAGTGCTCGACGGAGGAGCTGTCGGACTAAGGCCGTGCGCCACTCTTCACCTCATCCCTTATGTGGACGGCTCTCCCTTGCAAGTGTTTTTTGCAGATTTTTTGATCGGATCGCTTGCTTCCATATGTTCGGCCTTTCGGTGTGGCCGCACAGGGCCACTGGCCAAGATGGTTTCC
>NZ_JBHMIW010000019.1:0-134491 GCF_042436655.1 Sinorhizobium sp. P24N7
TCCACGGACGGTCTCCCTCGATTGATATCTTAACGACTCACTCTGGCACATTGCGATGCCGTTGGGAGCCGTCCACCCCAACAGTGCTCGTCACAGGGATGAGAGCAGCGCCGCGTCTGCGGCGCGGAAAGAGTTCTTTCAGCCCAAGGACTTGGTCTGGCTGGATTCCTGTGACAAGCACAGGAATGAGGAAATCAAACAAGCGGTGGCGGTGGCCCTAATCTCAACAGCCCTTAGCGCATCTCACAAGACGCGCGGCGCTGTAGGATTCGGAGGACAGCAATCTCTCCTCATCCTCATCTCTATGCTTGTCACAGAGATCCAGCAGCGCCGCGTCTGCGGCGCGGGAGAGCCTATCCAGCCCAATTACTCGGTCTGGCTGGATTCCCGTGACAAGCACAGGAATGAGGAAGTCAACATAAGTCGTCGCGGGTATCCGATCTCAACAGGCCTTAGGCAGCCGCGGCGAAATCGATGGTGATTTTCGTCCCTCCACCGGGAACCGTATCGACCGCGATCCTCGCTTTGTGAAGCTCGCCGATGCGGTGAACGATCTTGAGGCCGAGCCCAAGCTGGCCGGAGCGTTTGACGTAGCCGAGATCGTCATTGTGCTCCGGCAGATCGACGAGACCCCTTCCGTTGTCCTCGACAGACACCAGAGGTCCGGGACCGCAGGCGAGCACTATGCGCGTATTGGGCGGATTATGCTTCACCGCGTTTTCGATCAGGTTGCGCAACATGTTCTCGATGAGCGGCGCAATCACGCTTACGGGCGGTGTGCCGTGGTCTACGAATTCGATGGACTTGCCGTTGTCGAAAACAAATGGCGCAGTCGTCTGCGCGACCTCCGCCCCGATCGCCGAGAGGTCGGCGCGCTGAAAGGCCGAGGGGTCCACAGAGTCGGCCCGGGCAAGCGAGGTCAATTGCTCGAGAATGTGGGTCAGCGCATCGAGATCGCGCTCCGCATTGCGGGCGCGCGGATCGTCGATGCGGCTCAGCTCCATCTTGGCGATCGAAACCGGTGTGCGGATCTCGTGGGCGATCGAGGAGGAAAAGACCTTCTGCGCCTGGATGAGATCTGCAACGCGCGCCAGGAGACGGTTGACGGCCGCGACAAGGCGCTCGATCTCCTCCGGCATGCGCGACGAGGGGAGGCGGGCATTGCCATCGCGCGGATCGATCGCATCGGCCGCCCGCACCGCTGCTGCCACCGGTTTGAGCGCACTGCGGATCGACCAGATCGTGGCCCCGATCACGAGGCAGAACATCAGCGTCATGGGCACGATCATGGAATCGAACATCTCGCGCAGCAAAACGCTGTACATGAAGCCGTTGGGGTCCTTCAGGACGGCCAGCTCTACGAGCACGATCTCTCCATAACGCTCGAACGATTGGCCGCCGGCAACGCTGAAGGGTTTGCCGGGTGCGATCAGCCGTTTCCAGAAAGTCGGTGCGTTGACGGCGAGCGGAAGAAAATGCTCCGAACATTCGGCCGAGCAATTGGTGAAGAGCACCGAGCCGGAAGCGGTGCGCACCCTCACATAGATCGCACCCGGTCCATCGCGTTCCAGGTAACGCTCTTTCAGTTCGTGATTGAGCTTGAATGTCAGCTCCCCGTCCTGCTTCGCGATTACGGTCGACAGGTTGTCTGTCTCCTCCTGCAGCATCAGGACGCTGAGCTCGTCATCGTCGAACCAGTAGTCGGCGAAGACGACGCCGACCTGCAGCATCATGGCGAGCAGTGAGAAGGCGATGATGCGGCGGGCGACGATGCCGATGAGCGACGGGTTCCAGCTCTTCATCAAACCGTCCGAAGCAGATAACCAATGCCGCGCACGGTTTCGATCTGCACGCCGGTTTCCGCCGACTGCAGTCGCTTGCGCACCCTGGAGACGGCGAGTTCCAGCGCATTCGAGCTCAGTTCCTGGCCATATTCCGAAAGGGCCGTTTCGAGCCTGCGCTTCGGGACGACACGCCCGACCTCGCGCAACAGGATTTCGATCAGCGAGCGCTCGCGCGGAGGAAGCGGTAGAACGGCGCCCTCGCAGGTAAGCTCCGCCGTTGCAGGATCATAGCGCAGGGCACCGGCCTCGAGGACCGGCTGTATCGCATTGGGATTTCGCCTGAGCATCGCCCTGCAGCGGGACAGAAGTTCGCGATGGTGAATCGGCTTGACGAGATAATCGTCGGCGCCGGCGTCGAGCCCGGCGATACGCTCGTCGACCGATCCGCGTGCGGTGATGATCAGCACCGGCAGGCCGACATGCTCCCGCCGGATCCATTGCAGGAGCTGCAGGCCGTCGCCGTCGGGAAGGCCGAGATCGAGGAGAACCAAATCGTGCTCGCGCGCGGCAATGGCGGCCTCGGCATCGCGCAATGTCGAAACGCCGTCGAGCCGCCAACCCGCGTCATGCATGGTCTCGTTGATGAGTTCGGTAAGGCGAGGACTGTCCTCGACGAGGAGTAAACGCATGCAGATCGCAGCCTGAGTCTTCTGGCGCCGGTGACGAGGGACCATAGGACGTTTTTCCCGGGGTGCCAACTTGCGAAATCCCTGCCGGGCGCGGGGACGCCGCTCGTACCGGCGATGCCGACAGCTTTCCGACAGCTCGTCCGGGCTACTGGGCATGCTCCCCTGGATCGCAAACGGTGCAGGGAACATGAAGGTCACGCCGCACCATGCCTGCAATTGGCGCGGCTTTGGAGGTGAGCAGCTTGAAGATCGCGCGGATTCCCCGGCCCGAGATTGGCAGTATAAGCCTGAGCGCGATCGTCGCTCTCTATCTGCTGGTGGCGACCAACAACTCGTTCTGGGCTCATGCCAACGTCTATTTCGATCACGCCTGGATGAGCCTGCTTGCCTTCGCAGCGGCACTCTACCTCGTCCTCTTCGCGATCTTGACGCCTCTCTCGGTCAAGTACCTGATGAAGCCGGCGCTGGTTATTCTCATCCTGGTGTCGGCGACGGCCGCGTATTTTGCCGACACCTTCGGCATCGTCATAGACCGGGACATGATCGGCAATGCCGCCGTTACGACACAGGCCGAAGCCAGCCACCTGCTGACATTCAGCCTTGCGCGGCATCTCCTCGTCTACGCCGTCCTCCCTTCGATCCTGATCGCCTGGGTCAGGGTACGCCACCGCCGGTTCCTGCGGAAGGCCGCGGTCAATTTCGCCTTCGTCTCCGTATCGCTCCTCGTCGGCGCAGGCCTCGTCTATTCCAACTTCGCGACGGTGGCCTACGCGCTGCGCGAACATACGGACCTCATGAAAAGGTTCAATCCGTCCGGACCGCTGATTGCCACCGTGCGCTACGGCCTTTCGACCTATCGGGAGCGCAATCTGGTCGTACACCCTCTTGGAATCGACGCGCATCAGGGCGCGCGCGTTGCCGCCGCGGGGAAACCGGTCGTCGTCGTCGTCGTTGCGGGCGAGACGGCGCGTGCCATGAACTTTTCGCTCAACGGCTACGAGCGCGAGACGAATCCGGAATTGCAGGCACTCGGGGTCGTCAACTACCGCAACACGACGAGTTGCGGCACGGCGACCGCCGTCTCGCTTCCCTGCATGTTTTCGGTCTATCCGCGCAGCCAGTACAGCGACTGGAAAGCGCGCTCGACCGAAAATCTCGTCAATGTGCTGACGCATGCCGGTGTCTCGGTGAGCTGGTGGGACAACAATACCGGCAGCAAGGGGATTGCCGATCTCATCAGCTTCGCAAGCCAGACCGGCCGCAAGAACAGCCCGCTTTGCACCAACGGCGAATGCCTGGACGAGATCCTCCTCGGCGATCTCGACCGGAAACTCGGGGCGGCGACGTCGAACAGCGTCATCGTGCTGCATCAGCTCGGCAGCCACGGCCCCTCATACTACCTTCGCTATCCCGAGGCGTTCCGCCGCTTCACGCCCGACTGCCGAACGCCGGAACTCATGCGTTGCTCGACCGCGGAACTGGTCAATGCCTACGACAATACGATCCTCTACACCGACCACATCCTCGCCAGCGTCGCGCGGCTCCTCGAAAAGCATCAGGACCGCATTGCCGGCGCGATGATCTATATGTCGGATCACGGCGAGTCGCTTGGGGAGAACGGCCTCTACCTCCACGGCGCGCCTTATGTGATCGCCCCGAAGGAACAGACCCAGGTGCCGTTCATCGCCTGGTTTTCGAAGCCGTACCAGGCTGCGATGGGCGTCGACGCCGGCTGTCTTGCCAAGGACGCCGACCAGCCCAAATCGCACGACAACCTGTTTCACACGGTGCTCGGCATGATGGACGTCGAGACGAGAATCTATGACCGCGATCTCGACGCTTTTTTCGCCTGCACGCGGCCCGCAGGCAAAGAGGAGCAGCCGGTGCCGGGATATCACGCGGCCCAGAATGGCGAACCCGCAGCAAGAGCCGGCGGGTCGCAGGAAGCGAGGTGGGTGCCCGGCCTTCTGTGATTTTCCGATAAGCCTCTCCCACCGGCAAGCTGTCGACCTTCGCCAAATCTGGTAGACTGCAGGCCGGTCTCGCATCCGCAGCCGGCGGGGCGGCCATCAGAGGAGAATCAGATGCAGATCGCCGGAATTCAGGTCTATCCCGAGCGCGGCGGCAAGGCGGGTTTCACCGTCGAGTTCGTCGGCACCAACGGGGAGGTCGTCTCCGTCTCCTGCCCGCAGAACGCCGACGGTAGCCTCAACAGGCTGAATGCCGTTTCCCAGGCAAAGGAGATACTCGCCGCGGCCATCGCGGCGGATGAAACGCTTCTTGCCATTACCGGCACGAAACGGTCTCCTTCGGTCCCCAAGGGAGCGCTTGCGAATGCCCGGCAGGCGCATGACCGGGACGCCATGGAAGAGCAGTTGGAAGAGGGTCTCGAAGATACGTTTCCCGCAAGCGACCCCGTCTCGATCACCAGTTCGGCGATTCCGAAGGGATCGTCTCACCGGTAGTCTTTGCGCGGATCTCCCCGTGACCCTCGTTCCTGTGCCCGTCACAGGAATCAGTCAGGCCAAGTCCTTGGGCTGAAACGATTCTTTCGCGCCGCAGACGCGGCGCTGCCGAATCCCTCTGAAAAGCACCGGGGCCAGGTGAACAAAGCCGTCTTGTGCCTGTCCGCGCTCTCTGTTCCTGCTACGCATCGGGCTTTCCGAATATCGGTTCCGATTGTCCGGCCGATGCGCTAAAGCTCTCGGACACCCTGGGCGGCCTCAGATGGCCGATTCATATCAGCGACGAAAGGAGCGCGCCGTCTTGGACGAGCAAAGGAGAAGCGATTCATGAATAGCCGGCGTTTCACCTTCGCCGTCGGTGACATTCACGGTTGCCTCGCACAACTCGAAACCTTGCTTGCCAGTATCGAATCCGTCGTCGCCGGCGGCAGGGTGGTCTTCCTCGGCGACCTCGTCGATCGCGGTCCGGACAGCCGCGGCGTCGTGGAGCGGATCATGGCCGGGCCGCGCAGGGCGGGCTGGGAATGGATCACGCTCAAGGGCAATCACGAGGCCATGCTGCTGGCGGCACGCAAGGGCCAGGCCGAGATGTCCCTATGGCTGACGAACGGGGGGGAGGAGACGATGGCTTCCTATAGCGGCGCCATTCCGTTGAGCCATCTGGTCTGGATGGCGGAACTGCCGTCGCTCGTCGTCGATCGGCACCGCATTTTCGTCCATGCCGGTGTCGACGAGACCATTCCGCTCGAAGAACAGGGCGACGACATCCTCCTCTGGATCCGCACCGATCCGAACTACTCCGGCACCTATTGGGGCAAGCATGTCTGCCACGGGCACACGCCGAGCCGAAGCAATCCGCGCACCGTCGGGAACAGGACCAATGTCGATTCCGGCGCCGTCTTCGGCGGCATGCTCTCCTGCGCCGTCTTCGATGACGACAGGGCGGGAGGCCCGATCGATTTTCTGGTCACGGATGGATACAGCTAAGGGCCTGTTGAGATTGGGGCCACCCGCCGCGAATTGTTTGATTTCCTCATTCCTGTGCTCGTCACAGGAATCCAGCCAGCCCAAGTCCTTGGGCTGAAAGAAAGCTTCCCGCGCCGCAGACGCGGCGCTGCTGGATCGCTGTGACGAGCACAACCTCAACAGGCCTTGGACCGCTTCACGACGACATACCCGCGTGTGCGTGCGTTAATCATTCACCCTGAACTCACGGCCCCCCGCTAGAACACGTAGAATGACCACATCGGCATCCTCAACGACGAATGCCACACTCGTGCTCCCCTCGAACCCAATAATACGCAGCCCTGGGCGCATTTCATCGCGGATGGTTCCGCGTTCCGGAAATACATCGAAGGACGAGAGGAACCCGCTGATGCGCTCAATGTATCGGTCTGCCGTATCGGTTGAGCCAGACCGTTCGACGACATACCCATAGATGTGCACCAGATCGGTCTGCGCTTCAGGTGACAGGCGAACGGTATAATGCCTCATTCAAGCCCGACTCTTGCCCTTGGCGACGCGCGATCGGACCTGTGCCATACCGTCCTCAAGAGGGACAGCGCGTGTCGGGTCGGCTTTATGGGCGTCGTAGGCGGCAGCGACTTCCTCGCGCAGCCAGCGTTCCACCGCAGCGTCCCGCGCAGCCAGTGTACGCAAACCGTCGCGGATCACTTCGCTTTCAGTGGCATACTCACCCGATGTCACCTTCGCTTTGACCATTTCGGCCATTTCGATCGGCAGGGTAATGCTGAGGGATTGGGTTGTACGCATATCGGCCGCTCTCGTTTCGAGCCTGTATAACACGCAACACGATTTAATCCTACTCCCCTTCGGTAGGTCACAGGTTCCTGCAACCGGGGCAGTGCGATAAGCGTGCGGAAAGCAATTGCTTTAGCATTGTGCAACGCCGCGTCAGGCTATAGTTGTGCCGACCTGCAAGGCATGTGAACTCGAAATCCAAGGGACACGGTTTGGACACGTCCTCTTCCGCAATCTTCACGAAGAATTTCGCCGCCCTCCTATTCGACATGGACGGCACGCTGCTCAACTCGATGGCAGTCGTTGAAAGGGTCTGGGGATCCTGGGCACTCCGCAACGGAATAGACCCCGTGGCGCTCATGAAGGTCGTCCACGGCGTGCGAGCCGTCGATACGATCCGCGCGCTGGGCCTGCCGGTCGATCCGGAACAGGAGGCGCGCATTCTTGCCGAGGCGGAGATTGCCGATGTCGAGGGGATTGTCGAAATTCCGGGCGCCGTCACCTTCCTGAAGACATTACCGCCGGAAAGATGGGCGATCGTTACGTCCGCGCCGCTCGAACTCGCCGCGCGCCGGCTCCAGGCGGCCGGTATTCCGGTGCCTCGCCACATGGTGACCGGTGAGGATGTCTCGGTCGGGAAGCCCGACCCGCAGGGCTATCTGCTCGCGGCAGAGAGACTCGGGGTGCGTGCCGAAGATTGCCTCGTTTTCGAGGACGCGCCTGCGGGTGTTCTCGCCGGCAAATCCGCGGGCGCCGAGGTTGCCGTCATCACCGGGGCGCATGCCGCTGCGGCCGAGATGCCGCATATCATGCTGTCGCATTACGCCGACGTTGAGGCTCGCCTCGTCGAGGACGGATGGCTTTCGCTGCATCGCCGCCGCGGCTAGAGCACTTCCAGGAAAACTATCTGACGGTTTCCGTCCGCAAGTGCGCAGTTTCAAAGGTTTAGAGCCGGCGCGATGCGAGGCCGACGGCCATCGGCCGCCGGCTGCTTCAAGGATCACGTTCAGGCGGCGAGCCAGCACTTGGTCAGCGCATGTCCGCCCATGAGCTCGCCGTTCGGATCGTCGACCCAGCCGCCGACCTTGTCGCTGGTGGCATCGATATAGTTGTTGAACATCGGCGCGATCACACCACCCTCATCGCGCAGGATCATTGCCGCCTCGCGATAGAGAACCTTGCGCTTCGCCTCGTCCAGCTCGCCGCGCGCCGCAAAGATCAGCTTGTCGAAATCCTCGCGGAAGAAGCGGGTGTCGTTCCATTCCGCCTTTGAAAGATAGGCGATGGAATAGACCTGGTCCTGCGTCGGCCGTCCGGTCCAGTAGGACATGCTGAAGGGCTGCTTGTTCCAGACGTCGGACCAGTAGCCGTCTCCGGGCTCGCGCTTCAGCTCGACATCGATGCCGCACTTCGCGGCGCTTGCCTGGAAAAGCTGCGCGGCGTCGACCGCCCCGGGGAAGGCGACGTCGGAGGTACGCAGCAGGATCGAACCGTCATGGCCCGACTTCTTGAAGTGGAACTTCGCCTTGTCCGGATCGAAGACGCGCTGCTCGATATCGTCGTCGAACAGCGGGTAGCCCTTGATCATCGGCGTATCGTTGCCGACCGTGCCGTAGCCGGCGAGTATCTTTGCGACCATTTCCTCGCGGTCCACCGCGTATTTCAGCGCCAGCCGCAGGTCGTTGTTGTCGAAGGGCGCCGTGTTGCAATGGGCGATCAGGACATAGTGGCCCTTCCCGGGGACGTTGCGGATCGTGACCCCTGGAATGCGTTTGACGAGCGCGACGATCTTCGGTTCGATGCGATTGATGATGTGCACGCCGCCGGACTGGAGCGAGGCGGTGCGCGCCGTTGCGTCATTGATGACGGTGATTTCGATCTGGTCGGCATGACCGCGCTCGGCCGCTCCCCAATAGCCGTCCTGCAGCTCGCCGACATGCTTTACGCCCGGTTCGTTGACGACGACTTTGTAGGGCCCGGTACCGATGCCGGCAGTCGGGTCGTCCTTGCCGCCGTTCGGCTGGATCATCAGATGATAATCGCTGACGATGAACGGCATATCGGCGTTCGGCTGGCGCAGCGTAATGACGACCTTGTCGCCATCTGCCTTGATGGTCTCGAATTCCTGGACGAAGGGCAGGGCAGCCGATTTCGAGTTCTTGTCGGCATGACGCTCGAACGTGGCGACGACATCGGCAGGCGTCAGTTCCTTGCCGTTATGGAAGGTCACGCCCTTGCGGATCGTGAACGCCCAGGTCTTCGCGTCCTTCGACGCTTCGTAGGCTTCAGCCAGCCGATACTCAATCTCGCCTGCCGGCGAAACTTCGAGCAACTGCTCTCCCCAGCAGCGGCCGAATGTGTAGGGCACCTGGCTCGCCCAGGTCGCCGGATCGAGGCTGTTCGTGGATTCGCCGCCGACGAGCCCGGCCCGCAATATGCCGCCCTTGGCCGGGCCGCTCGCCCGCGCGGCATTGCCGAGCAGCACCTGGGCCGAGGCGAGCGTTACGCCGAGCGCTGCCGCGCGCCCGAGAAAATCGCGCCTCGACAGGCGGCCGGAAACGACCTCCCGGCTCATGAATTCCAATTCTCCCGCCATCGATTTCCTCTCCTCCATTGAAACGTGCGTACCGGTTAACCGGCACCACGCTCAGGTTGCAATGGATCTATATGGCGAAGGCTGTCTGTTGGCGGCGAAGAATGTCGCAACCAGGCGAGACAAGCCCAGCTATGTCACGGCGCGGGAGAAGAGAGGTGCTGAGGTTTCCTCATCCCGTGTCGAGGCGCGCGTGCGGGCGATGCGGCCTTCGAGTTCCTCGAGGCGGCGGGCAAAGCCGAGATTGCCTGGCTGGAGCGCCACGGCCTCGGCGAGCATGTCGCGAGCGATCTCGAGTGCGCCGTCGCGGATGTGGCGGTTGGCCCGATGGTAAAGAAAGTTTACCCGCTCCACAGGTGAAAAGCCTTCTCCGAAGCGTCGAAGACACCGGTCGGCCCAGGCAGGGTGGCGAGCAATCGCCGCGATGGCGATCTGATAGGGGCGCATCGGGGCGCCGATCCGCGCCGAGCGGGCGAGTGCGCGCAAACCGGCGCGGTCGTCCGCGCGGCAAGCCTCGATGAGCGAAAGCGCGCGCGCCGTCCCGGTGAAGGCCCGAACGGTGCCGTGACCGGTCATATGCACGGGGATGAGATGCGTCTGGCTCTGTATCGCCGCGATCCGCTCCGCGTGCCGGCGATCGACGGCATGAAAGGGGTCGTAGAACAGATAGGCGCGCCCGGCCGCCTGGTCGGGGGCGATTGCCATGTTCGTGTGGAGCCCCGGAGCGAAGTGGCGGACGAAGCGGTTGTCGAATGGTACTGTCTTCGGATCGATCGAGATCTGCGGGCAAAAAGCAACGGCGACGCTTGCGCCACAACGCCGGCGATAGCGCAGCGCCGCATAGCCGCCTTGCGAATGGCCGTAGAGGATCCGTTCCGGCGCTTCAGCAAGGATCGGCGCAGCAGCCTCGACCGCCGCGACTACGCTTGCCGCCGGAAACCAGTTCGGCCGCCGGCTGATGAAGCCGAGTGCGGCGATGCCGGCTTTCTCGCAGAACCGCTGACCCCAGAAGCGGCTGCCGTTCGCCTGCATCTCCATCTCGTTGAAGGTGACGAGAAGATAGGGCGACGATCCTCGCAGATGGATCACTTCCAGGTTTTCGTCGGCGTAAACGAGCATGGGAATTCCCGAGCAGCTGTCAATTTGAGGGGAGCCGCAAGCGGCTAGACCAAGGCCTGTGCCGCCGCTTCATATTGCCCGGCACCAAGAGAGCTCCGCCTGTCCTCCAGCAGCCGACGATAGAGATCGGCATGCGCGCGGGCCGATTCCACGTGGCCGGTCGGAGGCCGCAGCGTTGCGTGCAGCCGGTCCCATGCCTCGGGCTTGCCCAGCACTTCCGACAGCCGGTCGGCGAGATCCTGGGCGCTGCCGGTACGGAAGTGGAGGCCGTCCCTTCCGTCCTGCACTTTCTCGGCCATGCCGCCGATGTCGGAACAGATGATGGGCCTGCGGTGGTGCAGGGCCTCCTGGATGACGACGGGCGAGTTTTCCCACCAGATCGAAGGCAGCACGACCCAGTCGACCGAGCGCATCAGCCTCGGCATATCGGCATTCTGATAGGCGCCATAAAAACGCACCCGGCGCCCGGCGTCGTCGATGAGCTTCTTCAGGCGCTCCTGGAACTCGGTCGGCTGGCGCTCGAGATTACCGCCGAAGATCATCAGGCAGGAGTCCTCGCCCCAGATTTCTTCCGGCACGCGCGAGACCGCGTCGACCAGCACGTCGATGCCCTTGAAGGGTGTCATCTGCCCGAAATAGGCGAAACGGTTCCGTCGGGCGGACGGGACCGGCAGATCACGTACCGGTGCGGCCTCGCCCATGACGATGCCGTTGTCGATCACGGAGAGCTTTTCCGCGTCGATGCCCCATTCGACATAGCGGTTTGCGAGGAACATGCTCGGGGAGATGAAGGCATCGGCAAGGCCGAGCATGCCGCGCAGAAACTCCTCGCGCCTCAGGAAACGGGAAACCGGGATATCGGGAAAGCAGCCATGGCAACTGATCGGCGACGAACTGTTGCAGAGCTGGGCGGATGGTCGCTTCACCATCTGCCCGTGATTGTGGCAGAGCGACAGATACTCATGGAAGGTGACGATGATTACCGCCTCCGGCAGCGCTTCGCGTAGAGCGTAAAGCGCCTCCATTCCGAGGCCGATCAGGTGATGAAAGTGAACGACATGAGGCGACAGATCGCCGACGAAACGCAGGAGGTCGCGGCGGATCGCCTCCGTATCCCCGTTGGACAGGAAGAAGTGATCGTAATCATCCGCATGGAAGAGCACTTCGTCCACTGCAAGACGCAGACTCATCAGTGCTGAGGCGCCGTGGCGAGGGACCGGATGGCCGACGCGGGCGAGATAGATCGACTCGACGCCCGGCAGCGTGTTCAGGCCCTTGTGCAGGCTGTGGGACGCTATCTCCGCCCCGCCCAGCGACATCGCCGGATGTCCATGCGAAACGACGAGAACACGGAGCCGCTCGCTCATGCGGAAGCCTCCTTGATGCGATTGCCTTCGCCCTGCGGCTGCGGAGCCCATCGGGCCGAAAACAGTCTTTCGTCGATCCGCTCGACGAGAGGAGCCGCGGAGGCGCTGCCGGTGGAGAACGGCTCGTCCGAGCCCAGCATCTGCACCGAGGGCAGCCACCAGGATTCGATCCCCGAACGGCTGAGCCTCAAGCCGAGATCCTGCCCCTTTTGCCGGGATCCGAGATAGCTGCCGGCAAAGCCTCCGGCGACGAGGAAAGCCTCGCGCGGCATGATGCAGCATTCGAAAGAGGCCGCCGCGATCCGGGTGAGCTTGAGACCCGTCACCGCGCTCAACGGATAACCGGCATAACGGTCCGAAAGCGAATTTTCGGACTGCGCGTCGGCCCAGGAGCCAGCCCATCGAACGGAATGGTCCTCATAGGCGAGCGTGGGCGAAATGATCCCGCCACTTTCCTCGTAGGCGGAAACCAGCCTGCCGTACCAGCCGCTCCTGCGGGGCAATAGCGAGCCGGCGAGCAGAACGACTGTCTCGCTCGAAAGCGCGCGAATGCCGGCTTCCAGGAGATCGTAGACATCGGCCGTTTCCGCCGACATCAGCCTGAGCGGAAGCCGATAGAACTGCGCGAGCTGCCTGATCCGGCCGGCCTGACGGCGAAAGCATTCGGAGTGCAGCACGAGCGCGATCGGCGCGTGCCGCGTTTCGGGATCGAGCGCCAGAAGGCCGAGAAAAGGGGCAAGCTCCTTTTCTTCTGCTTGGCCGGCAGCGACGATGATCGGCGGCCCCGAAGCCTCGTCGAACGCACCGGCATCAAGGATAGCCTTGATGCCGGGCGAGGGGCTCTCCGACGCGCACAGGAAGGGCACGATCTGTCGATCGACGATTTCCGTCCGGCCCCAGTTTTCGGGATCGATGGACTTGATTTGGCGGAGCACCGCCTGACGCGGCGGAAGCCGCGCGGGTGTCAGCGGCAGAAAAGCCCGGCGGGAATCCTTGAGCGTCAACTCCAGGTGTAGCGGGGCCGTACCATCTGCCCCCAGTCCGCCGGCAAACACGATGTAACCATGCGGGTGGGTTTCTCGGTCGAGCATGCTTTTGAACAACGGCTCTTCGGTAAAGGCATCCGTCACATCCGAGCGCTCAAGCCGCGTCCAGCGATCGTCGAGCCGCATCTCGCTTTGTCCACGGCGCAACCGGACGCTCTGGACATGCTCATCAGGGTCGAGGAGCCAGCCGGAGATCAGAAAGGCGCCACTGTTCGCCTGAAAGATATTGTCCACTCCCAGACGCACGGGAACGGGAAGAGTGGAGATCGTCTCGCGCCCCTCGAAGCTGTTGGCGGCCGAACGCAGCCGGAGCAGAACAGCAGGGGTGCTGTGCGTCTGAAGCAGCACGGAGCGGATATGCCCGGGCGTCTCCGTGGGACCGCCGATCAGCCGGTGCTCGTGAACCGAAGCATAGCGCCAGCCCCCGCGCCCGCGATAGGCGAGCCCCTCGACGTCTCGTGCGCGAAGCGGTTCGCTTGCCGTCAACAGACCGATAAAGCCTGAACCGCCTTGCGGAATGTCCTGCCGGGAGAAGGTCGCGATGCCACAGTCGGCAACGACCGGATTTTCGCCGCACACGATCACGCGAGCGTTGCCGGGATCGGCGGCGCGGGCCCAGCCTCTGAGGAAGATCGCTCCCTCGTGGGTCTCGCCGACGAATTCGAGGAAGCCGTCGCTACCCTTTCGGGCCTGTATCAGGGCAACTATTGCCGCAAGCCTACGCCGACCGTTGGACATCTGCATCATCGCATCCACGAGCGGGTCCAGCACCTCGGCCAGTTGGGTGCCGGCAAGCTCCGCGAGGACCATCACGCTTTCGCGAACAGCAAGCGTGCGGGGGCCGAAGATATAGCGCCTGGGGCTGCCCTCCTGACCCAGGCGGAGCGTGGTAAGCGGACGGCCGGCGTCATTGATGGGCAGGAGCGCCGCGAACCCGTGCGTGGCGGTTGGCGACTGCGAAGCCAGGCGCCAACCGATGATGGAGGCACTCGTCGCGGTGGCGGGGTCGTCGTTGATCTGCGCCGCCACCTGGCCGGCGACGGGCGCGCCCGCGCCTATGACGAGCAGCAGCGTATCGTCGATCGGGCAGGCGACAACCCTCCCACCGCGCATGATCCTCGCGGCTGTTTGAGACGTTTGAGGAAGCGCCTGTTCTGCTCCGGCCATGGTACTCCTCATGCCCCGGCGAAAACCGAGAGGGCAGCGCCGGCGGCAAAGCCCGCGAGAACGAACAGCAGGAGCAGCAGCGGTTTCAACTCTCCATTCGACCGCTTCTGCAAGGCTCCGAGGTTCTTCTCCATCGCTGCAACCACGCCATCGAGCCGCATCAAATGAACATCGAGATCGTTCAGGCGCTGCCCGATCTCGGCGGCGGCGGCAGGCCCCAAGGCCCCGCCTTCGCCGCCCTCGTCATTATGCGTGCGCTGGAGAGATCGCTGCGAGACCTGCAATTGCCGCTGAGCCGCCATGAGGACGTCGAGCTTGTCGAGAACCTTGGCGAGCGGCGCGGCGATGAGGGCTTCGGCCGCCTGTTCATCGGGGCGCGGAACGCGCAGCTGCTGTTCGGTGCCGCGTGCGTCCAGGGCCGTCACCTTGAGATCGGTGGTGCGCGAGGCTGCCGCCTCGGGAAGCGCGATTTCGAAGGCATAGCCGCCGTCGCCGATGCCGTTGCGCTTGAGATCGGGGCGATTGCGGTCGGCGACCGCCTGGGCAATGACGTTGCCGTCCAGATAGACGCGGATGGTGAGGCGTTTGTCGGGTGCTGCCGGATCGAACGCCCAGCCGAAGATGCGCCCCTGGTCGATCGCGTCGACCCGGCCGGTCATCGGCTTCGTATTGTCCTGATCCGGTGCGGCATTTGATTTCTCGGCAACAGCAGCCATCGATTTCCCCTTTATGCCGCTTCGATACGTGACGGTTCGATCGCTTCGATCAATTCGAGATAGCGTCGTGCGGTGGTGTCGATGTTCTCCGGTTCCCGCGCATGCGCGGAAAGCCGGCGCGCCAAGGCGCCGTCTTGCGCGAGGCGGCGCATGGCAGAGGCGAGCGCCCGGGGATCGTTGGGCGCAACGGTGAGGCCGTTTGCCCCGTCCTCGATCATCTCGGCCATGCCGCCGATATTGCCGGCTATGACCGGCCGTCCGAGGGCCTGCGCCTCCTGGATGACCAGCGGCGCATTTTCCCACCAGATCGAGGGTACGATCGTGCAATCCACCGCTGCGACGAGGTCGGCGACGTCCTCACGCCGGTAGGGCCCGCGCTGCTGCACGGTCGGTGCCGTTTCCTGGAACAGGCGCGTGATCTCGTCGACGAAACTCTCGCTCTGGAAGGGTGCGCCGCCGTGAACGCGCAACTCGAACTCCAGCCCCTCGGAAATGAGCTGCCGTGCCGCCTGGAGCAGTACCGCCACGCCTTTCCAGGGGTTGAGATTGCCGAAATAGCCGAAGACCGGACGATCCGAACCGATCCGGCGGGCCGCTGCCGGCGCGCCGCGAGCCGGCAGCCCGTTGGGAATGACGCTGATCCTGTCCTCCGCAAGCCCCCAATCGACGAAGCGCTGCTTGAGGAACCGGCTGGGCGATACGAACCGGTCCACGTCGCTCAAGAGGGCCTTCAGATGGCGTTCGCGCAAGGTGAAACGGTCGAGCGCGATGTCCTTGAAGCAGGCATGACATCCGTCGGGGCTCGCCCCATGGCAAAGTTCCTTGCCGCTCGTTTTCACCATCAGCCCGTCATGGTGACAGATGGGATAATAGTCGTGCAGCGTCATGACGATCCGGCACTGCGGCAGCGTTCGACGAACGATATGCGGAAACTCCGCGCCGAGCAGGAGCAGATGGTGGATATGGACGACGTCCGGCCTGAAGTCGCGCAGCAGCTCCGCAATATCCGGAACGACGCCGTAGAGGTCGATCTGACTCATGAAGAAACGGTCGAAATGTCCGGACCACAACAGCAACTCGTCCCCTGCAGGCCCGATGCCTTGAAAGCTCGTGCCTGGCCGCGCCTGGCGGTGGATCTGGTTCGTGGCTCCGAGAAAGAGCGCTTCGCAGCCTGCGCGCTTGTAAGCGCCGAACAGGTCGTGGGCGAAAATCTCCGTGCCTCCCGGGTGGAGGGCCGGATGGTTGTGAGCCGCGACGAGCACGCGCATGCTCACGCGCCGCCTCCTCGGCGTTCGGCGACGAAGATGTCCTGGTAGTGCTCCGCCTCCTTACCGCGCCAGGCGCCGAGCGCCTTCAGAGTGATTGCGAGACCGGCCCGCTCAAGGGCGCCGTCAAGAAAGCCGTCGTCGAAACCGACGGCGGCAAGGCGTGGCATGTCGGGGACGTACCAGCATGGACCGTCGCCGTCGCGGGCGAAGGAAAGCCGCGCGTCGCGCCGGCCGTTTTCGTTGGCCGCTGCGACGTGATCGACCACGAATGCGGTCATGAAGAGGCGGCCGCCGGGTTTCAGAAGCCTTCCGACCTCTCGCAGATAGACGAGGACTTCGTCCGGCGGCAGATGCGTCACGATCGACGTCATGATCACAAAATCGAAGTGACCGTCGGCATAGGGCAGTTTCAGCGCATTGCCGCTGATTTTTCCGCTCGGATTATAAAGCTCATGGGCAATATCGACACGCTGGAACGCGAAATTCGGATAGACAGAGGTGATGAAGCGGCGACACCAGCCGATGCCGCCGTCGACCGGATCTATCCCGCTGTAGCGCCCCTTCTCGAAATCCAGATACTGGGTGAGCGGGACAGCCATGCGGCCGATGCCGCAGCCGATATCGAGAACGCGGCTTTCCGGACGCAGTCCCCCCAGCCGGATGAAGTGGCCGAGGAATTCGACGCCCACCGCCGTGAAGGAACCGTCGCCGACGAAGACGCTGTCGGGATCAGGTTCGGGAAGGAAGCGGTTTCGAAGAATGCTCCCGAGCAGGGCCTCCACGCGTTCGTCGCGGGCGGGCAGTTCCGTGGCAGCTGTGTTTTCCTGGCGCAGCGCAGTCTCGCTCATGCGGCGGTCCTCGTTGCAGCGCCGATCCCGAAGAGAGCCGGCATCTGGTCGCGGCCGCCGAGATCGGTTTTCATCAATTCGGTGATGTCGTCGTTCCAGCGTTCGGTGTGCAGCCAGGAATTGTACTGGCTGGCGACCCCGCGCATATAGTCTTCGCTGCGGCGGATCGAGCGGCGCTCGAAATGATAGAGACACGCCGACGGCTCGTAGGCGATGTCATAGCCGCACCGGCGGATTTTCAGGCACAAATCGCTGTCCTCATAATCGCCGATCACATAATCCTCCGTGTATCCATCCACGAGCTCGTAGATTTCCCGGCGCGTCACCAGGCACGCACCGGTGATGCCGGGCACGCTGCGGGCAAGTTGAGCCGCCCCGTAGTCGCCGGGCATGCCCTTGTGGAAATGATGGTTGAGCCATATGCCGCGCTGGTCGCGAGCGAAGTAGAGGCCCGCGTGCTGGAGCGACCCGTCCTCGAAGATCAGCTTCGGGCCGATCGCGCCGAGGCTCCTCTGTTCCATGAGCGGCCGGATGAGCTTCTGCAGCCAGCCGGGTGCAGACGGAACGACGTCCGAGTTCAGCATGACGACGACCGAGCCGCGGGCAAAGCGCGCGCCGGCATTGCACGCCCGCGCGTAGCCGCTGTTGCGGTTCATCACAACAAGCTTCATCGGCAACCCGTGGAGGAGATGCAGTCCGCCAAGCAGATGCTCCGTCTCGTCCTGAATCTCCGGCGAATCCAGAACGTAGATGATCTCCGCATTGCTTGCGAGCCAGCGATCGGTCGCCATGCCGGAGAGCTGGAACCGCAGGAAGTCGAGAACACGGTAAAGCGGCACGACGATCGAGACCAACGGCGCCTTTTCGGGCAGGTCGTAATCCTTGGTGTAGTCGACCTTGGAAGCTCTTCCCAACCTATGTTCCACGTCCTGCAGGGCGGGGACAAGGATCGTCCGGAAAGCCTGGTCGATCGCGTGCTGCGGCGGGACGGCGCGCAGGATGCGGTTGCGCTGTGCCGAAGCGTCGAAGGGTTGCGGCTTCGGCACGAGCGGTTTCACAGCACCGGATGCCAGCCGCATCTGGAACCGCGGCTGGAGCAGGGCGCTCGGCGGATCGTTCGACGGCAGCCAGGCGACAAAGCCGGTCACGTCGGCTCGCGATTTTTCGTCCGCTCCGCGTGCCCAGGCGGCAAACTCGTACCAGTTGCCGTCGAGCGGTATCGTCGTGCCGTCCTCCTTGAGGTAGTCGATGCCGGCAAGAGTGGCTGTCGGATCATGGGTCCACCCCCCGGCAAGCAGACCGCCGGAAAGCGTCAATGCGAGGTCCACCTCCGCTGAAGGATGCATTGCAGACCTGCCGATCCGCCTTTCAGGGAGCGGTGACCGCAGCTGGAGGTCGACGGCTGTGGCAAGTCCACCCTCGGGTGTCGTCGAGAGCCAGCGGACGACGTATTCGCGCAGCTCCGGCGTATCGCCTCGTTCTGCCCACCAGGCCTGGAGGTTGGCGCAATGGGGGTTGCCGGAGGAGAGCTCGCGCACGGCAACGCCCCTTTTGCCGACAAGCACGAAAGACTGGGGGTATTGGGGAGACTCGACGATGAAATGGCAAGGACGAAGATTATGCTCGCGTTGGGCGCCGATCAGCGCCGGCGACGCCAGTGGCAGGATGGCGTTGGCCCCAAGGGCATAGATAGCGCTGATCTCGCCGAAGTCGGGGCTTATCGCTGTTTCGAGCAGGTATCGCCCCTGGTTGATCGGGCATGCAATCTTGGCGGGGGCCGGCCGCGATGTCAGCGCCTGAAGCGCATCCTCGATGAGGCCGATGAAGAACGGGTCCCTGGACAGACGGAACGCGCTTCGCCAAACAGTGAGCAGATTGTTCAGGAACTTGACGCAGCCCTCCGGCGTGAGTGCGGAAAACAGGTCCTCCACGTCGAGGGGCGGAAGTTCACCGACGGGCCGGAGCACGATCGTCTGAACGAAGTCGCTTTCGATGTAAATCTGTCCGCGGCGCGCTTCGTCACCCGGGCGCATGGCCCAAAGCACGCGCTGTCCACCCTCCGCAAGAGGAAGCATCGTGCTGACGAGCGGGACGGGTTGCTCCGGCATGACCAGCGTGTGTTTGGCTGCGGCCGGCAACCTGGCGCGAACGTCGGAGATCAATACAGCCACGTCGGAACCGAGCCGAAAGGCCTTCGCGTCCTCGAAAATGCCGCTGGCGCTCCGCGTACGATCGTCAAACGTCACACGCCACTCCTCTGACTAATTCTTGGATGGTGCGCCCCACGGGAGGAGGGCAGGGCGCACCGTTCGAAGCCAATGCGGGATGATGAAAAGCCGCCTGCGGTTTTCCACCCGTGTCCCGCGTCTCAAACTATCAGTGGACAGTGAAATAGTTTTCGGGGTGGGCCTGAATGTCTTCGGCGTCGGCATTGACCAGGGTCAGCGTGTCGCCATGGCCGAGGTCGATGACGACATTGCCGCCGACCTGAGTGATACGCGAAGCGAGATCCTCGGGCGCGGTGACGTCGAGGCCGTTGATGCCCTTGGATATCTGCAGGACGTCTTCGCCGGGGGTAAAGTCGAGGATGACGTCGTTGCCGCCGCCGCCGTCGAAAACGAAGATATCGCTGCCCTGACCGCCGGCAAGAAGGTCGGACCCGGCACCGCCGTCGATGACGTCGTTGCCGGCGCCGCCGAGCAGCACGTCGTTGCCTCTGCCTCCGAGGAGGAAGTCGCTGCCGGCGCCCCCAAGGAGAATGTCGTTGCCGTTATCGCCATAGATCAGATCGTCACCCGATCCGCCGACCAGGATGTCATTGCCATTTTCGCCATAGAGAACGTCGGTGCCTTCGCCGCCGAACACGGTGTCGTTTCCGTTGCCGCCGAACAGCAAGTCGTCACCGTCGTCGCCGAAGATGATGTCGTCCCCATTGCCTCCGTTGACGAAATCATCACCGCCATGGGCGCGAATGAAATCGTCAAAGCGGGAGCCAAAAAGGGCGTCGTCGTAT
Organism: Sinorhizobium sp. P24N7; assembly: GCF_042436655.1. Classification (NCBI taxonomy): domain Bacteria; kingdom Pseudomonadati; phylum Pseudomonadota; class Alphaproteobacteria; order Hyphomicrobiales; family Rhizobiaceae; genus Sinorhizobium; species Sinorhizobium sp. P24N7. The sequence goes on from NZ_JBHMIW010000019.1 coordinate 19,837, forward strand.
GCGCCGCCTTCCAAAGTGGCCATCTGCTTCTCCTCTTCGTGGTTTGATGCATGCGTCATCGGCACGGAGCCGAGGATTGCGTGCCGGAGTGTGCACTGCAATAATTACGAACACAACACAGATGTGTAAAATAAAACGACGATATTTTGGAAGAAAGAAAGCGTTCTAAACATATATTGGCCATGTGCCAATATTGGCACAATATAATTTTAGGAGTAATTCTGACGAGAATGCAGACAAAGCACTTCAAAATTTAAAGTAATTTACGACGGCTGGAGATATCAAGCATTAGATAGGTCAGTCCTCCCGAAACGCTCGGTTGAAACTGTCGGAGACCGGGGCGACGAGGTAGTCGATTGCCGAACGCGATTTGTGCACGATCAGCACTTCCGCGGGCATGCCGGGATAGAGGCGGATGTCCGGGTTGGCGGCGAGCGATTCAGGCGCCACCTCTGCCCGTGCGACGAAATAGGCGACGTTGGACTTCTCATCCACCGATTGGTCCGCCGCGATATAGGTTACCTTGCCTTCCAGGGGCAGGTGCGAGCGCTGGTTATAGGCCGTCAGGCGGATTTGCGTACTGGAGCCGATCGTTATGCTGTCGATGTCACGTGTGCTGACATGCATCTCGACAAGCAGCGGTTCGTCCTCGGGAACGATGTCGAGAAGCGGCTGACCGGGGGTGACGGCACTGCCCGGCGTCCGCAGCTGAATGTTGGCGACGATACCGGCCTGGGGGGCGCGGATTTCCAGGCGGCGAAGCACGTCCTCGGCGGCGGTGATGCGCTGCTCGACTTCTGCAAGTTCGAGGCGCGCCGTGGTGATCTCTCCGGCGATCTCCGATTGGAAATCGGATTCGATCCCGATGAGCGCAAGCTCGGCCCCCGCCATCGCCTTTTCCGCCTGGGCCTTGTCGCCAGCGATTTCGCCGCGGGTCGCGGCGAGCTCGCTGAGCCGTGCGTCGATTTCGATGAGTTTCGAGCGCTGGGCGAATGCTTTTTCGACAAGGGTCGCGATAGCGGTCCGCTGCTCGTTCATCAGCTCGATCTGCCTGTCGGTCGCCTGAAGCTGGGCTGCGAGAGACTTCGCCTTCTCCGAATATTCCTCGATCGTCTTTCGCTGGATTGCCAGACGGCCCTCCTTGGCCTCGCTCCGCTTCTCGAAAAACGCGTTTTCCGCCGTTACCGCATCCGCGGCAGCCTCGCCCTTGGAGACAAGATCGGCCGGGAAGCTCACCGCCTGCAGTCCCGCCCGCTCGGCCCGCAGCCGCGCCAGTTTTGCGATCAGGCCGACACGGCGGCTTTGCAGCGCCTCCAGGTCGGAGCGGGCGCGCGTATCCTCGAGCTTCATCAGCGGCTGGCCGGGCGCCACATGATCTCCCTCTTGAACCAGGATCCGGCCGAGCACGCCGCCTTCAAAATGGCTGACCGTCTTGCGCTTCGAATCGACGACGATCGTTCCGCTGGTGACCGAAGCACTGCTGAGCTCCGTCGAGAACGCCCAGCCGAAGAAACCGCCGAAAGCAACGAGGATCGTCGTCAACCCGGCGATGACGAGGCGTCGGATCGGCGAATGCGTGTTGTCTTCCGAAATGTCCGGCGCCGGCATTGGCGCGGAGAGACGAGCCGGCGCGGCCATCGGCAGGCGGCGTTCCGGGCTCTCAGCCTTCACGGGCGGCTGCAGGTCGAGGCGAACCGGCAGGATCTTTTCCTTGTTCATGAAGCGGTACCTTCGCGTCTTGTTTCGCCGGGCATCATGGTCGCCACCACATCCGTTCGCGGGCCGAACTGGCTGATGCGGCCGCCTTCCAGCACGAGCAGCTTATCGGCCACCTGCATGATGGCCGGCCGGTGGGCAATCAGGATGACGATGGCGCCGTCGCTGCGCGCCTCGTCGATCGCGCGGATGAGGGCGCGCTCGCCGAGGGCATCGAGATTGGCGTTGGGCTCGTCGAGGACGAGCAGGCGTGGCCGGCCGTAAAGGCAGCGCGCCAGCGCGATGCGCTGCCTTTGCCCGCCGGAAAGCGTCAGATGACCATCGCCCACCGGCGTATCATAGCCGAGCGGCAGTCGTCCTATCATGTCGTGGACGTCGGCGAGCCGGGCCGCCTCGAGCACCTTGTAGGGATCGCTCTCCGCCATCCGGGCGATATTTTCACGGATGGTTCCTTCGAGAAGGGAAACCGATTGCGGCAGATAACCCGCGATCTGTCCGAAAGAGCTCCGTTCCCAGAGGTAGACGTTGTTGCCGTCGAGGAAGACGCCGCCGGCAGTGGGCTTCAGAATGCCGACCAGAAGCCGCGCCAGCGTGGACTTGCCCGCCGCGGAAGGGCCGACGATTCCAAGCACCTCGCCGGGTGAGAGCGAGAAGTTGATGCCCTTGATGATCGGCACGTCGATGCCCGGTACCGCGTAGACCAGCTTGTCGATGACGAGGTCGCCTTCGGAGCGCGGCGTCGGCATGGTCTGGCGAACGGCCAGGTCTTCCTTCAGTGCCGTTTCGACGCGACGCCAGCTTGCGATCGCCAACACCCATTGGCGCCAGTTCTCGATGACGGAATCGAACGGCAGCAGAAGGCGGCCCACGAGAATGGTGGTCGCCATCATTGCGCCCGGCGAGATCTCCTGCCTCATCACCAGCAGGGCACCCGTGCCCAGCGACGCCACCTGGATGGCGAAGCGCAGCGAGCGGGTGATCGAGGCCATCGCCCTGCTTCTGATCCCACTGGCCTCCAGCACGCTGAGCGCGTGCAGTTGTGCGGCGCGCCATTTGTGGGCGAGCGCCGGCAGCATTCCCATGGCTTCGATGGCCTCGGCGTGACGTAATGTCGCACCGATTTTCGACACTGCCTCAATATTAGCCTGGCTTGCCTCTTTCATGAGCTGGCGCGTCAGAAGGTCGTTGAGAAGGCCGCAACAGACGAGTACGACGACGGAGATCGCACCGATCAGCCCGAAGAGGGGGTGCAGCAGGAATAGAACGCCCAGAAAGATGGGCGACCAGGCGGCGTCGAGGGGGGCGCTCACCGCCGAAGAGGTGAGGAAGCCGCGCAGCTCGGTAAGGTCGCGCAGGGACTGCGTCGCGCGCGCAAGTCCCTGATCGGCCGAGGCCTGGACGGCGGCGGTCAGGACCGGCAGGTTCAGCCAGCGGACCACGGCGCTGCCCATGGCCTGAAAGGTGAGGGCGCGAATGTAGTCGAGCACGCCCAGAACGATCAGCGCACCCAGGGCGAGAATCGTCAGCATGACGAGCGTATCCATGCTCTGGCTGTTCAACACCCTGTCATGCACCTGCATCATATAGAGGGGCATTGTGAGCTGGAGGAGGTTGATGCAGGCGCTGAGCAGGGCTGCATAAAGAAGCGTCACCACGAACACACGCCGGGCCCGCAGAACCAGGAGCTTCGGCGCGATTGTTCCGTTTTGCGCCAGTGTTGGCCGACTGGAGCCCTTGCTAATCAAACGATTTCGAACAGTATCACGCATGTGGCGATCTTCTAATTAGCGCATTCGCGGGTTTCATGGGGCGATCTGGTCCAGATTCACTCAAATCACAGTATTGTTGCGATAAGTGTGACACAATAAACATCGCCAGCTCAAGAGCACGCAATTTCGGGGCAGGGGTGCTGTGAAATTTACTTCAAGTTTTGAAGTAAATTCCGGAATTGGAAGTACGTTCCCAATGGAGAGAGGGATGAACCACAGGATACTCTATCCGTTCGCAGACTTTGGAGACACTGTTGCAATCCTTCCCGCGAATGAAACGCAGCGGAAAGGCCTCGATACCTCTGTAGACGATCGTGACGGAGATGATTCGCTCGTCACCTATTTCGAGCTGGCCCGGGTCATGGAGCGCGCAAGCCGCCGGTTTTCCGGCCTGTTGCGTGCGGAACTGACGAAACTCGGGGTCGAGGATATCGGTCCCGCGCAGGCGATGGTTCTTCTGGCCATAGGCGAGGCGGAGCTCTCGGTGGGAGAGCTTCTGGACCGGGGCCACTATGTGGGTTCGAACATTTCCTATTATCTGAAGCAGCTTGCCGACGGCGACTACATCGACCGGATCGCATCGCAGCGTGACAAGCGTTCGGCCCGCATCCGGCTTTCAGAGAAAGGCAGGCAGCTTTGCACCGGCCTGCGACAGGCCGCCAAGGGCTACGAACGCGCCCTCAGCCATGGCGATCAGGACCGGCGGAATCTGGAGACCGCTTTCCAGACACTGCACCGCCTCGAACTCGTCTGGGGGAATGCCGCACGCTACGGCATCTGACGCTCCATCACTGCATGTTCCTCAAAGCGCAACCGAGCAAGGGCGATAACATGCAGGAAACCCAAGTGTTGCAACGAGCTTTGCGCGTCCGTTCGGACGCGCGGCGCTGCAGGTGTGATCGATCACTGACAAGTGGCTTATGAAGATGCATGTAGCATTCGTACACCGCCGTGGGTTCGGCCAGTTCGCCGCCCTGGCAAGACATCTGGCTGAGGCGGGGAACGAGGTGACGCTCGTGACGGAGACCGTGGACCAGCGGATACCTTCCGTCCGGGTCGTACGGCATCGGGCGGAACCCGGTCCGCAACCGAATCCCCAGATAGCGCGCCATCTTGCCGTTCCCGACCATCATGTGCGGATCGGGCACAGGGTAGCGGAAACCTTCGAGGCGATGGGCCGCCTTGGACAGACCCCCGACATCGTTCTCGGCCATATAGGCTGGGGCAGCATGATGTTCGTGAAGGATGTCCTGCCGCGCGTGCCGGCACTCGGCTATTGCGAGTTTTTCTATCGGTCGGATGGGGCGGATGTCGGCTTCGCGCCGGACGACCGCCCCGACCCGGAGACGCGCAAACGCTTGCGCCTCCGCAACATCGCGCAGCTGCTGTCGCTGGAGGCGATGGATGGCGGTATCAGCCCGACCAATTGGCAGAAGAGCCTCTATCCAGCCGACGCGCGGCAACGAATCGCCGTTTGCCATGAGGGGGTGGACACGCGCCGTTTCCGCCCCGACCCGGCGGCTTCGCTGAAGCTGCCGGACGGGCGCGTCCTCAAGGCCGGCGATCCCGTCGTCACTTTCGTGGCACGGGACCTCGAGCCCTACCGGGGCTTTCCCCAGGCGCTGGAGGCGGCGGCGAAGGTCGTCCGGCGGCATCCGGACGCGCTGTTCGTCTTCGTCGGCGGCGATGGGGTGAGTTACGGCGCGCCGCCCCCTGGCGGGGGATCGTGGAAGGAGCATCTGCTTGCGTCTCTGGATGTCCCGCGCGAAAGGCTCATCTTCCCCGGCGTCGTGCCGCATTCCGTGCTGCGTCAGCTCTTTCAGATATCGGCGGCGCATCTCTACCTCACCTATCCATTCGTGCTTTCCTGGTCGGTGCTGGAGGCAATGGCCTGCGGCGCTCTTGTTATCGGTTCCGATACCGCGCCGGTTCAGGAAGTCATCCGCTCCGGCCGCAACGGTCTTCTCGTTCCGTTCTTCGATACGGATGCGCTCGCCGAGACGATCGTCAGGGCATTGAACCGCCCGGACAACTTTCGCGAACTGCGCGGCGCCGCGCGCAGAACGGTCGAGCAGAGGTTCCGGTTGGACGACTGCCTCGCACGTCAGTTGACGCTGATCGGCAACCTCACCGGTCGAAATGCTGCGCAAGCGAAAGAAACGCAGTTTGTCTGAATATTGCTTCAATTTTTGAAGTATAAATACCGGGTAAAACCCCAAGAATCTATTGTTGTGCACTGCGGAATCCACGGATATGGTTCGCTCCGTGAGGTTCTGGGGGCAAGAATATTTCCAGGCCATCAATTTCATCTTCTGGATAAATCGATTTATTCTGGGGTCGCTGCGTGCAAGAGTTGATGTCTTCTAACGTGAGGCAGTCGCCGGCGAAGCGAAGGCTCGTTGTGGCGTCCGGTCTGGACCGGGAAAATTTCGAAGGGAGCGACATCGAGCATCTGGTGCATTTTCTCGATCCGGATGCAGCTTCGCGATCCCCCCTGCAGAACGCCTTTCCTCTGATCGCGCTTGCCTTCTCGGATGAGGGTGAGGCCGATCTGCGGGAGGCGCTTGCGTCGATCAATGCTCTTGGCACCATTCCCGAAATACCGCTTCAGCGGATCGACGTGGGCGGTAAGGCGGAGAGCCTTGCGCTCGTGCAGTCGCTGGTGGAGGGTGGAGTGGGCCGGCTCTCCCGCTTCACGTCGTCGGTAACCGCCGAGCTCGCCATTCTCCGGCGTGAGCGGGAAACGCTGCTCGAAAATTACCGCGCGCTGGAGGATGCCTTTCAGGCCCGCAACTGGGAGCCGGTCGCGGAGATATTCGCCCATGATCCTTATGCCGACCCGAAGGACGAGGGCATCGGGCAGCTCCTTGCGACCGGATGTGTCGAGCAGCTTCTTCCGGTCTCCAGTCTCGGCGTGGCCGGGATCGCGCTGCACCTTCATTCCGTGCCCAGGGACGGCGGCGAGCTGATCGTCATGCTGGGCTATGTCGAGAACGGCGAGGGCGTGGCCGAATGGACCGTCCCCTATGCACAGCTCGCGGCAAACTGGAATTTCCTCGCCCTGCCACGCGCTTGCGGCGGCGCAGCGAGAACGCTGCGGCTCAGAATCTCCACGACCGGCACGGAGACTGTAGGGCTTTCACTCGGCTATCCAATCGCGAGCGAGCGGTACACGGCCAGATCGGAAACCCCGCATCCTGATCTCGATCTCCGGCCCCTGGCGTTCCGCGTCTTTACGGGACTGCCCGGCGTCAAACCGACGCGCATGCCGAACATGATCGCTCCCACCGCCTTGCTCGAGGGCCATTTCATCGAGGACTATCGTCTGGCGGTCGAATTGCTGAGCCAGATCGTCGACGTATCGGTCACGCCGGTCGTTCCCGAGTTCCAGACCGTCCGCTTCCTCGAACACGAGAATGCGGTCGTTTGCCACCCGCTGCCGAGCGGAATCTCCGCCGGCACGATCGGCCGCGCCGTGGAACCCGGCACCATCTCCTTCTCCGCAAGCGCGATCATCGATCACCCGAAGGGCGCACCCGCGGCCGTGAGCTTCCTGCTCGCTCCGGCGAACTCCAATGCGCGCTCGGAAGTGGCGGAGCTCGCACGAAAGGGGGCTGCCAAGCCCTCGGCCTTCTTCAGCGGCTGGCGCGAGGTCACCGCCGAGCAGGCGGTCAACGTGAACTTTCAATTGGATAAACCCGTGCGTGAGCCGATGGACCTCATGATCCTCAGCCGTGCGGTGACGGATACGGTGGATTTCTCCTGGCTCAAGGTCTCCGGCTTCCGATTGGTAAAGCAGTCCGCAGGGGCGTCCAATGTCCGGAAATAGGGAAAACTCGGACCTGATCGTGGTGGCAATGCCGCTTTATGGCCATGCGGCCCTCGTCCTGGAGGCGATCGAGTCCGTGCTCGCTTCGAAGCTTGCTGGGTGCAGGGTGGCAGTCGTGGTGTCCGTCGATGGTGATCCGCGGCAGGAGACATTCGATCAATTGCTGCTCTATGCGGCGGCCCATCCTGCGGTTCATGTGCTTTTTGGGGCCAATGCCGGGCCGGGCGGGGCGCGCAATCGCGCGATCGACTACGTGCTCGCGAATCTGCCGGAAGCCGAGGCGGTCTATTTTCTCGACGCCGACAATCGCGTCTTGCCCGGGACCATCGAGACTCTCTACCGGCAACTGCGCGCCAGCGGCTGCGGCTGGATCTATACCAATATCGACACGTTCTCGGTGAGCTGGCGCGCTCATTACGGCAATCGCTACTCGCGGCTTTTGCACTGCGTCACGGACAATATTTGCGACACCGGCTCGATGATCTCGATCGACGTGTTCCGGGCGGGGGTTCGCTTCGACGACGACAGGCAAAACGGTTTCGAGGATTGGGAATTCTGGCTGTCCTGCATCGAGCAGGGCTTCGTGGGGGCGCCGTGCCACGACACGACCTTCGAATACCGGCTGAGGGCGGAAAGCCGCTTCAAGGAGGCGAATCGCGATCGCGCCGCCTCGGTGAGCTTCCTCAGAAAGCGTCACCGCGCGCTGTTCCAGCGGCCAATGCTGGTCGATTTCGAGCACGAGGAATGCCCGCGCTATCTTTTCGCGCGGACGGAAGATGCCGCCATTTCGTTCTTCACGGATCCGACCAAAACGGCCAAGCGGCTTCGTCTCGACGATATCATTCCAGCCTTCTGGGCGAGCATCGGCGAGCCGGACAACGTTCACTTCCCGCCCTTCCTGATCGCCGGAAGCGGCGCCACGCTCGACCTGCTGCTGCGCTCCCGGATGCTGCCGAACGTGCTCTCGCACCTGGAGCGCCTGAGCGAGAAGGCGAACGTGGTCTTCGTCCAGCTTGGCAACGATGCGGCGCAGCGCAAGATCGAGCCGGTCTTCCTGGAGGCGGGCGCCCAGCACAACGCGCCGGCCGACCTCATCTTCCTGTCCACTTCGCTCGTGCGCGACGTCATTCACAACAAGGCGCTGGACTGGTTTGCCTCCATCGGCAACCAGCAGGTATGGCCGACATCGGCAGTTCTGAAAGTCCGCTTCCCTTTCCCGAGAAGCCTGCCGCGCCGTTCGCTCATCACGCCCCAGCAGGTGATGATCAACTGCGTCAATGCCATCGCGACCAGTCCGCTGCGGCGGACTTCCGGCAAACGCTGGACCTGGCGTCCGGCACGGCTCGTTCCCTATTCCGACCTCCACAAGGCGCTTCGCCATGAGATCGGTGGCTCGCCGGTGTTGCCGCTCGGTCATAGCGAGGGGGGCAGGAAGACCGCAGCCCTGCTTGTTCCGAATGCATCCTTCGGCGGCGCCGAGAAGGTCGTATATGCGGCCTCGCGCGAGCTGAAGGCCGCCGGCTACGAGACCCATCTCTTCGTGCTCGGCACATCCAGGATGGATGTGATCGACGAGTTCGATCAGAGCTTCGACTATATTCACTTCTGGGACCAGGGCATTCCCGCCTGGGGCGGCTCCGGCTCTTTCCTGGGGCAGGACTTCATCGCCGAGGGCCACGACGTCGATTGGGCCGCGCTCAAGGGTCAGCTTTCCGGCTTCGACCTCGTGATCAACAATCACGTCATGGCGGTGCATCCGCTTATCGCACGGTTGCGCTCGGAGGGAACGCGCACGGCCTGCTACCTTCACGTGGTCGACAATACCGGCTTCAAAAGGCCCGCCGGCCAGCCCTTCGCGGCCATAGCCCACGAGCATTGCTACGATGCCTTCCTGACCTGCTCGGAGCAACTCAAGATCTATCTGCACAGCTTCGGCGTTCCCTATGAAAAGATCTTCGCCGTCCCCAACGGCGCGAGCTTCTCCGTGCCGCCCAAGGTGCTCGCGGAGGTGCTGTCGGTCAGGCGCATCGAACGCAAGGACGATCGGCTTCGGGTCCTCTATATGGGCCGGCTCGATCAGCAGAAGGGGATCGACCGTCTCGCTGCGGCGTTCGCCGAATTGCGGGCTTCGCGCGTGCCCTTCGATGCCCGGGCGATCGGCGGGGAAATCCTCGCGGATGCCACCTTGTCGTGGACGGATCGCCTGAAGGATCTCGGCGTCGAGGTGCGCCCGCCGGTCTTCGCAAGCAAGGATCTGATCAAGGCACTCGGTTGGGCGGATGTCCTTTTGATGCCGTCGCGCTGGGAGGGCGCTCCCTTGATGATCGCCGAGGCGCAGCAGCTCGGCTGCGTGCCGATCGCGACGTCAGTCGGTGCCGTCGACGAACTCATAACCGACGGCGAGGACGGCATCCTCATCGAGGCCGCCGCCGATCCGCAGGTGGTCCGGGACATGGCAAAGGCCATCGAGGAGGTGGCCCACAACCGTCAGATGCTCGCGCCCCTCATGGAGGGGTGCCTGAGAACGGCGGCACGCCGCTCATGGACGTCCTCCTTCTCCGAGTTCCTCGGCTGGTGCGACCGTTCCGTGAACAATTCGTCGCTTTCGCGCGCAACGGTTATCCGTGGGCGCGAAGCATCCAATCCCGGAGTTGCGGCCGTGGGCTGAGGCCCCGCCGGTGTCAAGAAGAAGGGTCGATTGCATGCGTCCACGGATCCTCGTGACGGGAATTCCTGGTCATTACACGCGCCTCGCCAACGGCGCCCAGGGATTGTCCGTCTCCTATTCGGAGCGACAGAAACAGCCCGAGACGAAGGAGGAGTTTCTCCAGGAGCTTCGCAATATCAGCAATACGGGAAATTACCTGATCGGCGAGGGGGCGCTGCGCGCGATTGCCCCGCATGCGAAGCAGGTCCCGTTCTGGCACCTTTATAATTGCAGCCAGAACGGCGTCGGACTCGACGAGTTCAACGCCAATTTCGACATCTGCGTCTTCACCTGCGCGAACCTTCTGCGCAAGGGCCTGTCTGCGGATGCCGAAGCGGAAGTGCTTGGCAAGCTCAAGATGCCGATCGTCATGCTCGGTATCGGCCTGCAGAACCGCCGAGACCTTGAAAACAGCCTGCCGGAAGGTACGAAGCGGCTTCTGGACGTTCTCAAGGAGCGTGAGCACTATTTCCTGACGCGCGGGTTCGAAACCGCCGGTTTCCTGAAGGACCAGGGCTTCTCCTATGTGCAGCCGACGGGCTGCCCTTCCATCTATCTGATGCCGCACAATATGCGCGCCTCGCTGAAGAAGCTGCCCAATGTACCGGTCGGCAAGGCGCGGACCATCTTCTCCGGCTATCTGGGTGCCAACCACGATTGCATCGTCGACGCCGCGGCGCTGGCGCCCGAGGGTTCGCGGCCCCAATACGTCATCCAGGACGAGTTCCTCCATTTCGACATGAACGTCGAAGCGAACGGCGACGGCCGGGTCTACGACTCCGCCTCCGGCACGATGCTCGGGGAACTGAGCTATCCGGGCACTGAAAGACTGAAAACGCCCTTCGACGTGCGGACCTTCTTCGATACGAACCAGTGGCGTGCCTGGGCGTCTTCCATGGATTTCAATTTCGGCCGGCGTTTTCACGGCTCGATCATCGCGATGCAGGCGGCCGTGCCGAGCCTGATGGTGGCGGTGGACGACCGGATGCGCGAAATGCTCGGCTACACGGGCCTGCCGGCGATCGACGCAGTCGAGGTCGACAAGGCGGAAAACCGGGCCGAATTCGTCGCCGACCACCTGGCCGGGCTCAATGCTTCCGAACTGGTCGACAGATATTCCGATCGCGAGCGCACGTTCCGCTCGGCTCTCCGGGAGATCGGGATCGGGCAATAAATCTACGCGAGCGTTTGCAGGCTCTAATCTCAGGTGTAATCGATGCGTATCTTGCTTACGGGAATCCCGTCCTATCTGCAGCGAACCGTCTCGGGCGTGTCCGGCGCGGAGGTTCGGCACAGGCCCTATTTCGACGAGGTCAGAACCAAGAAGGAACTGATCGATCAGGTCAAGAAGATAGCCAATACCGGCAACTATCTGATCGGCGAGGGCGCGGCCCATGCCCTGCGCGGGCATGACGTCACCTATTTGCCCTTCTGGCATCTCGTCAACAACAGGAATTCCGACGAGGCTTATGAAAGCCTCAACGAGGAATTCGACATCTGCGTCTTCGCTTCGGCCAACCTCCTGCGCCCGGGCTACTCGGCGGATCTCGAAGCGGAAGTATTCGAGAAACTGAAGATGCCGGTGGTGATCATGGGGATCGGTATCCAGCGGCGGGAAGGGCTCAAGGAAAACCTGCCTGCCGGCACGCTCAAGTTCCTGGAAGTGCTGAGGTACAAAGAGAGCTTTTTCCTCACGCGCGGTTATTTCACGGCCGAGTTCCTGAGAGAGCAGGGGATGAAGTTCGTCAAGCCGACGGGTTGCCCCTCGCTCTTCTTCGCACCGGCCGAGATGAAGCGTTCGCTCGCCGCGCTCGCCAATCCGGATCTCGCTTCCTCCCAGAAGATCGCCTTCGGAGGCTATCTCGGAAGCGTGGCCGATACGATCGTCGATGCCCACGCGCTGCTGAAACCGGAGAGCGTCGCGAGCTACGTCGTCCAGGACGAGGTGGTCGCCTACAATCTTTCCCTTCCCGTGGACGACGACTTGCCCGTTTACGACCGAGCAAGCGGGCGCATCACCGGCCAGACCGCCTACAAGCATTCGGAGAAATGGCAGCGCAAACACGAGCTTCTGGTGTTCTTCGACACCAATCAATGGCGAAGCTGGGTCTCCGCGCGCGATCTCTGCTTCGGGCGCCGTTTTCACGGCTGCATCATCGGCATGCAGGCGGGTGTACCGTCGCTCATGATCGCGGTCGACGATCGCATGCGGGAAATGCTGGAATTCATCGGCTTCCCCTACATGGAGGCGGCAGTCTGGAACCGGGAGCCGGACAGGAAGGCCTATCTTGCCAGCTTCCTTTCCAAAATCGATTCGCAGGCTGTCATCGACCGGTACTCGGCCTGTGAGACCAACTTCCGCAATGCTCTGGCGCATGTCGGGCTCTAGAGCAATTCCAGGGAAAGTGCGCAGCTGTTTGCGGCCCGGGACTTCGGCGAAGCGAGGAGCAGCAGCATTGTTCCTCGGCGCCTTGCTGACGCTTTCCGCACCCGCGCATGCCGATGAAGCTTCGGCTGCTCGCATTGGCGTCAATCGGATGAATCTTGCCTGGCTGCCCCGGGGCGACCAGGAGAGAATACTGACGGACATCGCCGCCAGCGGCGCGACGGATGTCCGTCTTTCGCTTTCGCGTCCGGTGGACAAGAGCATAGAGGCGCTGGCAATCGCCCACCGCCTGGGTCTGCGCATCCTTCTCGAGATTCAGCTGGGAAACAAAAGTTACTATCCCCAGAGCCTCAGACCGAGAACGGGCCATGGCCGTATCTGGGACGTCTATCGACTGTCGGATTTGGATCTTGTTCGGTATCGCAGGGAGTTGCGGCAAGCGCTTCAACGCATCGATGCCCTCGGCGTGCGTCTTGTGGCGATCGAGCCGGGAAATGAAATCAACTATGCCGGCTACAACGGCGATCTTGCCGTCTATCGAGAGCCGGGCGCCCGGTCACCGCGCAGCATCGCCGAGCTACGGGAGCGGACAAGGTTTGAACGCGGCCTCGACAACTACGTCAAGGCGCTGGAGATCAGCCGATCGGAGCTGCGCAAAACCGTGCACAGCCGCGACGCAGCCGTCATTTCCGCCGGTCTCTCGGATATGAGCGCCGCAGAAGCCGACAGGCGCGGAATGGAAAGGCTCGATCCCGGCGAATTCGTCGCGCTCCTTCGTCAACGCGGCATCGACAGTCTGGTCGATGCCTATGGCATCCACATCTACCCCGGAAGGAAAGCCGCGCCAGCTATTGCAGCGCGGGTCAGAAGCATTCTCGATTTCTGCCGGACCGCGGGAACCGGCAAGTCCTGCTGGGTCACGGAGTGGGGGATCGCAAACAAGGCGCGCTCCTGCCCGGTGGACGATCGATCGCGAGGGGAGGCGATCCATGTCATGCGCGCGACCTTCGGCGAACTGATCGAGGCAGGCCGGCTGACGGCTGCCTATTACTACGACTGGGACACCGAGCCTTCCTATAGCCTCTGGCGCTGCGGCAGGCTCAGTCCCGTCGGCGCCGCGGCGATCGGACCGGGCGAGGGCGCAGGAGCGCAAGCAAGATGATGGCCTCGACCGGAGTGGGCGCATGAAGGGCATCATCCTTGCGGGCGGCCGGGGAACCAGGCTGTACCCGGTGACGATCTCGGTTTCGAAGCAACTGCTCCCTGTCCATGACAAGCCGATGATCTATTACCCGCTCGGCATGCTGATGCTGGCCGGTATTCGCGAGATACTGGTGATCACCATGCCCAGGGACCGGCCGCTGTTCGAGGAGCTGCTGGGGGACGGCAGCCAGTTCGGCCTCGCGATCTCCTATGCCGAGCAGCCGGAGCCGAACGGACTCGCCGAAGCCTTCGTCATCGGCCGGGATTTCATCGGCAACAGCTCGGTGGCGCTTATCCTCGGAGACAATATTTTCTACGGTGCCGGCCTGCCCGAGCTTTGCGGCGATGCCGCAGCCCGGTCGAGCGGTGCCACGATCTTCGCCTATCGTGTGGATGATCCCGAGCGCTACGGCGTCGTCAGTTTCGACGGAGAGACCGGACGGGCCGTGGCGATCGAGGAGAAACCGGAGCGGGCGAAATCCAGCTGGGCGGTGACCGGCCTTTATTTCTATGAAAACAGCGTCCTTGACATCGCTTCTTCAATCAAACCTTCAGCGCGGGGCGAACTGGAAATCACCGATGTGAACCGGGCCTATCTGGAGCGCGGCGACCTTCACGTCTGCCGCCTCGGGCGGGGCTATGCCTGGCTCGATACGGGCACGCACGACAGCCTGCACGATGCCGCTTCCTTCGTACGCACGATCGAGCACCGGCAGGGCGTCAAGATCATGTGCCCGGAAGAAATCGCCTTCGAGCTCGGCTACGTTTCGGCGGATCAGGTGCTCGAGCGTGCCGACCTGCTCGGTAAAAACGACTATGCGATCTATCTCCGGAGACGGGTCAGGGAGCTCTCGGATGCTTGATGTAAGGCCCCTGGGCCTCGACGGGGTTCTGGAGATCGTCCCGCACAGGCTCGGCGACGAGCGGGGCTTCTTTTCGGAGACCTACAATGCGGAGACCCTCGCCGCCAACGGCGTCGCGAAGACCTTCGTACAGGACAACCATTCCTATTCCGCAGCTGCGGGCACGCTGCGCGGCCTGCACTATCAGCTTCCGCCCAAGGCGCAGGCAAAGCTCGTTCGGGTTGTTCGAGGCAGGGTGTTCGATGTCGTGGTCGACATTCGCAAAGGTTCGCCGACCTTCGCGAAATGGGTCGGTCTCGAACTCTCGGCCGAAAAATGGAACCAGATTCTGGTGCCTGTCGGCTTCGCCCACGGCCTCGTCACGCTCGAGCCGGAAACGGAAGTCCTCTACAAGGTGAGCGAGCATTACAGCGCCGAGCATGAGCGGTCGATCCGATACGACGATCCCGAGATCGGCATAGACTGGCCTGCCGCTACCGACCATCTGCAATTGTCCGCGAAGGACAGGAACGCACCATTGCTCCACGAATCCAATGTTTTCGAGTTCACCGCATGAGGGGAGAAACCATGCGAGTTTTGGTAACGGGTGGCGCGGGTTTCATTGGATCGGCGGTTTGCCGGCATCTGATCCGAAGCGGGGCCGAGCGCGTCGTCAATGTCGATAAGCTGACCTATGCCGGCAGCCTTGCGTCGCTACGGGCGGTGGAAAGCGATCCGCACTATGCCTTCTACCGGGCCGATATCCGCGACGAACAGGTTCTGCTGCAGATCATGCGCCGGGAGCGGATCGAAGCGATCATGCATCTTGCTGCCGAGAGCCATGTCGACCGTTCGATCGAGAGCCCCGACCCGTTTATGGAGACGAATGTCCTCGGCACGGTGCGATTGCTCAACGCCGCACTGGCCTACTGGTCGGGGCTCGGCACCGAGGAGCGAGAGCGCTTCCGGTTTCACCATGTCTCGACCGACGAAGTCTTCGGCGACCTTCCGTTCAACCGCGGGATTTTTTCCGAGGAGACGCGCTACGCACCTTCGTCCCCCTACGCGGCCTCGAAAGCGGCAGCTGATCATTTCGCACGTGCGTGGCACCACACCTACGGCCTTCCGGTGGTCGTTTCGAACTGCTCCAACAATTACGGCCCGTTCCATTTTCCCGAGAAGCTGATCCCCCTGACGATCATCAACGCCATCGAGGAAAAGCCGTTGCCGCTCTACGGCTCGGGAGCGAATGTGCGGGATTGGCTCCATGTCGACGATCATGCGACTGCGCTGGAACTGGTCATAAGCCGGGGCAGGCCAGGGGAGAGCTACAATATCGGCGCCCGTGCCGAGCGCAACAATCTGTCGGTCATGGAATGCATCTGCGATCTGCTCGACATCCGATCGCCGCGAAAGGGCGGTCATAGCTATCGGGACCTCATCACCCTTGTTCCGGACCGGCCCGGTCACGACCGGCGCTATGCGATCGACCCATCGAAGGCCGAGCGTGAGCTTGGCTGGAGGCCGAAGCGGAGCTTCGAGAGCGGGCTGAGCGAGACTGTCGACTGGTTCCTCGCAAACAGGTGGTGGTGGGAGCCGATCCGGCGCGAGCGCTATTCCGGCGCCCGCATCGGCGAGCAGCATCGGAGCGTTGCGTGAGAATTGCCGTGACCGGCTGCGAAGGGCAGTTGGCCCTCAGCCTGGTGGAACGGTCTGGTCGTTGGCCGGCCGTGGAAGTCGTTACGATCGGGCGGCCGCATCTCGATCTCACGGAGCCGGCAACGATCCTGCCGGCGATCGAGCGGTGCCGGCCGGACCTCGTCGTCTCCGCAGCAGCCTATACGGCCGTCGACCAGGCCGAAAGCGAACCGGAGGCGGCGTTCGCGACCAACGCGTTCGGGGCCGGCGCGGTCGCTGAGGCGGCCGCATGCCTCGAAGTGCCGATCATCCATATCTCTACGGACTATGTCTTCGACGGGAGCAAACAGGGGAGCTATGTGGAGGGCGACACACCGGCTCCGCTCAGCGTCTACGGCGCATCCAAGCTTGCCGGAGAAACCGCAGTTGCCGAGGCAACGCCCCGCCATCTCATCCTTCGCACGGGCTGGGTCTACAGCTCCTTCGGGAAGAACTTCGTCAAGACCATCCTGCGGCTCGCAGAGGAGCGCGAGGATATCGCGGTCGTTGCGGACCAACAGGGAAATCCATCATCGGCGATCGACCTTGCGGATGCCATCCTCGATATTTCGGCGCGCCTGACGAAATCGGGTCAGGACGCCGCCTTCGGCCTCTACCACCTCGCTGGCACGGGCGTCGTAAGCCGGGCCGATTTCGCGCGGCATGCTCTTTCGGCGAGCCGTACCGAAGGCGGTCCCTGGGCGCATGTTCGGGACATCGCGACGGGGGCGTTTCCGACACCTGCAAGCCGCCCTCCCAACTCCTCGCTGTCAAGCGCCAAATTCACCGCGGCCTTCGGCCGGGCCATGCCTGCCTGGCAGGATTCCGTGGAGCGAACCGTAAGGCGGCTTGTCGGGAGCATTTCGAGTGAAACCCGTTAGGGCGGAACGCGGACGGAAAGCCGCACGCACTTTCGGGCCGAAACGATTTACTGCCGGGCTGCCGCCTGTTGGGCGTCGGCACGCGCGGGCGGATCGGGCGCGGCCCATTCCGCTGCCGCGATGGCGGAGCCGAGCAGGAGGGCGGGCAGAGCGAGCGCCGCGAAAAACCGCAGCACGTGACGGCGACGCATGCGCTTCTTATCCCGATCGTAAACCATCGTCCGCCCCGCTTTGGATAGATTGGAAACAGTCCTCGCATGATAGAAGCAGAGAAGCCCCGCAAGGTCGAGTTCCCTGGGTAACACAACTTTGTGTCTGTAGCGTCACGTCCGACGGCCGGTCTCCCGGAAAGCACGATCGCGGCCGGCTCGATGAACCAAATGCGTTCTCATGAGTTCAATCTTCGATGCAATTGAACCAGGAGGACTACTCATGGACTGGAATCGTGTGGAAGGTAACTGGAAGCAGGTCAAAGGCAAGGTCAAGGAGCAGTGGGGCAAGCTCACCGACGACGATCTGGACCAGATCTCCGGCAGCCGCGAGCAGCTCGAAGGAAAGATCCAGGAGCGTTACGGAATCGAGAAGGACCGCGTAAGGCGCGACATAGACGATTGGTACGGCCGCCAGACGTGGAATTGGTGATCAGCAAACGCCGGTCGAGACCCGCCTTGACGGGTCTCGATCCGTGCCTAACGATTGTTCCCCTTGATGAAGGCGAAGATATTTGCCCGACAAACCACGGATAGTCGATCTTGGCTTCCGCCGCCGGAGCTATGCGCCTATGCTCGCGATGGGAGTCCGAAGCCGGCAGATCGGCACTAACCCGCGTTTCGCTCAGGAGGCTCAGCCATGACCACCGACAATGAACGGGACAAGCGCATCCGCGCACGCGCCTATGAGCTGTGGGAAAATGACGGAAGACGTCACGGAGACCATGAGCGGTACTGGCACGAAGCCGCTCGGGAGATCGATGCGGAGGCTCAGTCGGATCTTGCCTCGGACCTGCAGCCCGGTGGAATGCAGCCCGACGGCGGACGGCTCGGGGGCGTCGGGAGCATAGGAAATGAAGGCCCCGATAAGGCCAAGGCTCCGCCCCGCGGCGCCGGCCCGCGGCGGGGCACGGCGAAGAAACTATAAAGAAGGCTTCGGTGCAGTTGGGGAATGACACGCGCCCCTGAGGCTGTGTGTCCCCGACGGCCCTGCAACGGCGGCGCCTGCGGCATAGCCAATCAGATCGAGTTCAGCTCTCCTTCGTAATTCTTGTCCAGGCCTCGGCTTGTCGACCGTGCCATCACGGTCGATCTGCCGTGGCGTCTGACCCGGAGCGGAACAAGGAGAACCGGGGTTGGTTACCAGTGATTGCACCCGCCAATGGGTCATGTCACCGCAAGCCGGATTGAACAAAAGCCTGCCGGTTTTGTTTGACCTCTGCAAAAGGAAAGGAGATCGCAATGAAAGTGCCCCGTAAGGATAAGGCGCTCTCGCGCGACGAGGACTATCGCGACTATGAGGAGCGCGATCTTCGCGAAGGATGGCCCTACGCGGATGGCAGCGGCAGTACATCGAGCAGCCCCGAAAACAGAAGCTATGGCGCTACCGGCGCGAATTTCGATGAGGACCGCGGAAAGGGCTTCATCGTGGATGAGGCCGGCGCAGACGGTCTTGAGGAAAATTCCCCGGACAATGGTCGTCCTCTGCCGCCTGACCGCATCGACAGCGACGAACTGGAAGCGGTGATCACGGATTTGCTTAGCCAAATCGGTGAAGCCGAGCCCAACAGCATCGACGTGCGCGCCGACAAGGGCATCGTAACCCTGGAGGGTGCTGTCGAAACCTTGGCGATGGCGCGCCGGCTCGTGGCAGCGGTGGAGGCCGTGCCCGGGGTGCTGGAGGTTCGCAACAATCTTCAAACCCTTGGCGTCGATTCCCGCATGCCTGACGACGGCTAGCGACGACGCCTTTGCGGTAGCGCCGCCGCCGCCGGGACATCGATGGAGGGTCCAATGACAGTGTTCGAGGTATTGGCCGAGCAGGAAGTGGCCGAAGAGCTCGGTGTCGCCGTGGTCATGTTGACCCGCGAGGATGGCCGTGGTCTCCCCCGCAAAGGGATAATGCTCACGCACGAACTCGTCGACGACGCGTTCGAAGGTGACCGGGGACGGGCGGCTGAAGCAGCAAGATCCGGCGTGATCGACCATGAGGCGATGCGCCGGATCGACAGTCCGGACAGGCTGGTTTATCACCCGCGAGACGCAGCCGATCCTGTGGAATGGACGCTTGCCGCGTTCAGCCGCGACGATTTGGGACTGTTCGAAGGACCGGTCCGTTCCGGTGGGGCCGGGGCGGGCGGCATCCAGGCTTAGAGTGCTTCAAGGCAAGTGTGTAGCGTCTTCCCGTCCGGAAGTGCGCACACACTTTCCTCATCCCGCTCCTACTCTGCACAGGCGGGGTTGCCAGGGAACAATCCTGTCAATCCGCAGTTGGCTACTCGAAGGGACGTTCGAATGGAGAACATCCGATGAAGGGTATCCTTATCAAGAGTGCGCTCGCTTTGAGCCTCGGGGTTGCGTCCACCCCGGTCTTTGCACAGACGGAACAGCCGGCACAGGGCCAATCCACCGATTGCCCGGCCGGGACGGAATGTCCGCAGGGCGGCGCGCAACAGGATCAGCAGCCTGACGCTCAAGGGGGTGCGACACAGCAGGACGGGCAGACGGGCCAGGATCAGCAACAGCCGGCAGATCAGAAACAGCCCGCCGATCAGCAGCAACCGGCCGACCAGGGTCAGCAGCAGGATCAGCAAGATCAACAGAAGCAGCCTGACCAACTGCAGCAGGACCAGCAGGGGGAAACAGGCACGCAGCAGGATCAAGGCGGCTCGCAAAGCGGGGAGACGGGGACCGACACGCAGACCAAGCAGCAGGACTCCGAGCAGCAGCCCGCGCAGGGCGAAACCAAGGAACCCGCTCAAGGCCAGTCCCAGTCGACCGAGCAGGGTCAGTCCTCCGGCTCTTCCGGAGATGTCGACGTGACGGTAGAGCAGAAAACCGAAATCACGCAGATCATCAAGGAAGAGAACGTCGAGCCGATCGACGTCGACTTCGACGTATCCGTCGGAGTGGCAGTACCGGAAACTGTCAAGGTCAAGCTGAAGCCGCTTCCGACCCGCATCGTGAAGATCGTGCCGAGATATGAAGGTTATCTGTTCTTCATCCTCGCCGACGGTCGGATCGTCATCGTCGAACCTTCATCGCTGGAGATCGTGGTGATCCTCGCCTGACAGCTTGCCTGATGAAGCTGCCCGTCTGATTCTTCAGGCGGGCCATTCTCCTCGACCCACGGTCGTGCGCCGTGGGGTTTCGATCCTTTCCGGCGCCTCAAACCTCGGGGTTCGAATTATGCCGGCGCCAGATATCCAGGAGCAGCAGCGTCACCGTGAAGGCTACCGGGCCGATCACCAGCCCAGCCGACCCGAATACGATTATGCCTCCGATCATGCTCATGAACGCCGTCAGCGTGTGGAGCTTCAGGCGATCTCCCACGAAGATGGGGTAGAGAAGATTGTCGATGGTCGCGACCACTCCGGCGCCCCAGGCGACGAGTATAAGCGCCTTTCCCCACTCGCCGCCCAGGGCCAGCGACAGCGCGGCCGGAAGCCAGACGATGAAGGCGCCGAGCACCGGCACGATGGCGAGCAAGCCCATGGCGAGGCCCCAGACTACGGGCGCCGGCAGACCGAGCAACCAGAACATCAGGCCGCCCATCGCGCCCTGTACGGCAGCAACGGCCACCGTGCCGAAGACGACGGCCTGCACCGTTTCGTTTACCCGCGTGAACAGCCGGTTCATCTCCTGCGAGCTGAGAGGGGAATATTCCTTCAGCGCGCCCAGTGCCTGCTGGCCGTCACGCAGGAAATAGAACAGAAAATAGAATGTCAGGATGGCGTCGACGATCTGGGCAACGGACCCACGCACGAATGAGGCGCTGAAGTTGGTAAGCCAACTGGTCGCGCTGCCTGCGATCCCGGCCAGATCGAGCTGCGTTTCGACCCAGACGACGACCGGTGCAAGGCGTGGATGGTTGGCGAGCGCATCGCTCCATTTACCCGACCTCACCGCTTCCTCGACGATCTGTGCCCCCTTGGCAGCCTCGTTTACCAACCGTTCCGCCATGAAGGTGAGCGGAACAGCCACAACGAAGACGGCGATCGCCACGGTCGCCCCGGCGGCGGCTTCCGGGTAGCGGAAGCGTTTTTCGATCCGACGATGCAGCGGCCGGAACATCACAGTGAGCACGAGCGCCCATGTGAGAGCGGGCAGGAAGGGCACCGCGAGGAAGTAGCAGACGACCAATCCCACGGCGAGCGCAACAAGGATTGCCAATGTCCGCGACCGCCGCGGCGTCAGTAGGCGTTCTGGAGCATCCTTTTCCTCAGCTACGGAAACACTCTTCGCCATCGCGTTTTCTTCGCTCGTTTGCGGGCAGTTCGGGTCCAGTCGGACAGACTTGTCAAAAGATAACGCATCTCACCGAAAGACGTTGCGACAGCCAATGCAAACGGGCGCACCAAGCGAGCAATTGTCCCGGCAGTTCCCGTTGGTCTCGGCTGGTGGGAGCCACTACACGACACTTTGAACATGGTTTGGTGGCGCAACCGGCTTGGATGCTGGAGAGTTCGTGCGGGCGAGAAGGTGAGGACCCTGGGGGCGTGGCGATGGCGCGTGGGCGCCGGCGCGGTTTTGGTTCGGTAGAACACAGGACGATAGATATGTCTTTCAGGCCGCTTTTCGGTAGTGGGCGAATTCGGACTGCCGGAGAGCAGCCGGCGCAGCCCACGACAGCTTCCTGGGCCGGTTCCTCGGTCGTTTTCGATCGTCGGCGGTGGGCGTGCCGGGAAGCCGAACTTCGCTGGACGGCGCCGCATCACGTACTCGTCCTGACGGAGGAAGGCGCCACATCGCAGACCTCCATCCGATCCGATGGAAAGATGGTTTATGAGGGGCGGGACCGATCTGGTGCGATAACGTTCGTGCCCGCGGGGGTGGAACGCCTCGGTGCCTATCGCGACGTCGACCTTATCTATTCCGCCCTGTGGATCAAACCCCGGTCTATCTCTCCCGCCAGCGATCACCTGCAGGATTTGCCGGTCCTGATAAACAAGAGCGACAATGTGATCAGCGCGCTGTTGCAATCGTTGAGCAGCGAGATATCCAACGGCCATATCCCCGATTCGGCCTATATGGAACATCTGATTGCACTCGTCACTTTGCGGATACGTGGCTTCGCTGACGAGCCCGTACCGGCTCCCCGCCATGGCTCCCTCGGCAGCCGCGTCGTCAAACGGGTCCGTGACTATATAGACGCACACTTGGACGGCGACATTTCCCTCGGCGATTTGGCCGATGTCGCCGGTGTTGCCTCGGATTCTTTTGCGCGTCGCTTCAAAGTCACGACCGGCTTCGCGCCTTACGCCTATGTGCTCGAGGAACGCATCCGGCGCTCGGAGGTGCTCCTGTGCGAGACCGACACGACGCTGAGCGCGATCGCGTTGACCTGCGGCTTCTCGAGCCAGAGCCACTTCACCACGACATTCAAGCGCCTGCGAGGCGTCACCCCGCACGCCTATCGGTCGAAAGTTATTCCGAAATCCTGATAATCGCGCCGATTTCCTGAAAGAAATGGCAGGCGCCGGCGGCCATGTTGTCTCCTGTCGATGCGCGCCGCTCGGCGCGTTCCAGGCGGTGGGAATCCACCTCGCAGTCGAATCCGGAGATGACTCATGGACGAAACGCAAAAGGACAATGGACCGACGCGAAGGGCGGTGCTCGAGGGCGGTGCAGCCACGACCCTGCTCCTCATCGCCGGCCTGCCCGTCGGGCGTGCCGCTGCAACCGGTGCTGCTGGCGCACCGTCTACAGGCCCGGCGTCCACGCTGCCGGTGCTGCTCAACATCAATTCCAATGACATCGCGGTGGAAGTGGATCCGCGGACCACGCTGCTCGACACCTTGCGCAACCATCTCGGTCTCACCGGTTCGAAAAAGGGTTGCGACCATGGTCAATGCGGAGCCTGCACTGTTCTTGTGAACGGACGCCGGATCAATGCCTGTCTGACGCTCGCCGCGATGCATGAGGGCGATGAGATCACCACGATCGAGGGGCTTGCAGGTGAGGACGAACTTCACCCGATGCAAGCGGCATTCATCGAACACGATGGTTTTCAGTGCGGCTATTGTACTCCCGGACAGATATGCTCCGCAGTCGGAATGCTGCGGGAGGTCGGCGAAGGTTGGCCGAGCCACGCAACCGCCGATGTTGCGGCCGCCTCCGCCAATCTTACCGATGCCGAAATTCGTGAGCGCATGAGCGGCAATCTCTGCCGTTGCGCCGCTTACCCCAACATCGTAGCCGCCATTCGCGATGCGGCAGGGAGGTCATGAAGCATGCAGCCCTTCTCCTATCAGCGGGCCGACACAGTGGAGACGGCCGTTGCGGCTGTGGCGCGTCGGCCGGCGGCACGTTTCATCGCCGGCGGCACCAATCTCCTGGATCTGATGAAACTGGGTATCGAGCGCCCGGATCATCTCGTCGACATCGGCCGTTTGGGACTCGACCGTATCGAGCCGACCGAGGAGGGCGGATTGCATATCGGCGCTCAGGTCCGCAACAGCGATCTCGCCGCCGATCCGATCGTCAGGTCACGCTACCCGGTTCTGTCTCAGGCGCTGCTGGCGGGCGCCTCCGGCCAGATAAGAAACAAGGCTTCGACAGCCGGCAACCTTCTCCAGCGTACGCGATGTCCCTATTTTTACGACCGCAACATGCCTTGCAACAAACGAGAACCGGGCGCCGGTTGCGCCGCACTCAAGGGCTTCAACCGGATGCATGCGGTCATCGGAACGAGCCAGGCGTGCATTGCCGTGCATCCCTCAGACATGGCGGTCGCCATGGCGGTGCTCGACGCTGCAGTCGAAACCGTCTCACCGGGAGGTGAAACGCGTTCGATCCCGATCGGAGATCTCTACCGGCTGCCTGGCACGACGCCGCACCAGGAGACCGTGCTTGCCCACGGCGAAATGATCACCGGCGTCACTCTGCCGCCACCACCCGCGGGCCGGCAGGCATATCGCAAGGTGCGCGACCGCGCCTCCTACGCGTTCGCCCTCGTTTCCGTTGCAGCGATCATCGAGGTTTCCGGCAATCGGGTGCGAACCGCTCGTGTCGCCTTGGGTGGCGTTGCGCCGAAACCCTGGCGGGCCCTGGAAACCGAGAGCAGGCTCGCGGATGCGGCACTATCGGACCATGTGCTAACGGACGCCGCGGAGGCCGCCCTGGCGGGAGCCGCCGGATATGGCGGCAACGACTTCAAGATTCCCTTGGGCAAGCGGACGGTGCGTTACACGCTCGCCTCCCTGGCCGAACAAGCATGATCCGAGCAAACTGGTGGACACTATGACGGATAAGGCGCAGCGAAATACCACAAGCGGTGGCGGC
This sequence comes from Sinorhizobium sp. P24N7, assembly GCF_042436655.1. Classification (NCBI taxonomy): domain Bacteria; kingdom Pseudomonadati; phylum Pseudomonadota; class Alphaproteobacteria; order Hyphomicrobiales; family Rhizobiaceae; genus Sinorhizobium; species Sinorhizobium sp. P24N7. The sequence goes on from NZ_JBHMIW010000019.1 coordinate 44,340, forward strand.
AGCCTCATAGGCAAACCCATCGACCGCGTCGATGGGCCGGTCAAGGTTACCGGCACCGCCACCTATGCCTACGAAGTTGCGGAGGGCCCGGCTCCGGCTTTCGGTTTTGTCCTGGGTGCGGGCATCGCCAAAGGCCGCATTCTGGAAATCGAAACCGGCCACGCCGTACGAACACCGGGCGTCCTTCACGTGATGACGCATCTGAATGCACCGCCGCAACCGGAATTTGGTCCAGCCGTCACGCCGGCCGTGCGCGATGTTTTCACCCGTGCGCGACCCGTGCTCCGCGACGACCGCATCCGCCACTATGACGAGCCCATCGCTCTTGTGGTCGGCGAGACCTTCGAGGCCGCACGCGCCGCTGCGGCCCTCATCAAGGTGGGCTACGAAGAAGCAGCCGGCGACTTCGGCCTCGAAGAGCGCCGCGGAGCGGCCTACGCACCGCAGCGGACCAATGCAGGCTTTGATACGGATAGTGCAGTGGGCGATTTCGATGCCGCCTTTGCCGAGGCGGCGGTGCGGATCGACATGACCTACCGTACGCCCTATCAGCACCACAATCCGATGGAGCCCCATGCGACGTTGACGGTCTGGCAGGGCGACGGCGTAACGATCCATACCTCGGCCCAGACCCTCTCGAACTTTCGTGCCGGTCTCGCCGCCACGCTCGGCATTCCTCTCGAGCGCGTGCGCGTGATCAGCCGTTACATCGGCGGTGGTTTCGGCTCCAAACTCATTGTCCATGCCGATTCGGTGCTCGCGGCTCTGGCCGCGCGCATTCTCGGAAGACCCGTCAAGGTCGCCCTGACGCGCCAGCAGATGTTCGCCAATGCCGGGCACCGTGCGGAAATGCTCCAGAACGTTCGATTGGGCGCGAGCCCCGACGGAAAACTGCTTGCTCTCGGACACGATGTCTGGTCGGCAACCTCTCGCGTCGAGGAATTCTGCGAGCAGACGGCGGTCTTCGCCCGTTCGCTCTATGCCGCGCCCAGTCGCCTGACCCGCCACCGGCTCGTTCCAGTCGACCTCAACAGAGGCGAGTGGATGCGATCTCCGGGCGAGGCCCCAGGCATGCTCGCGCTGGAATGCGCCATGGACGAGTTGGCCGAGCGGCTGGGTCTTGACCCGATCGAGCTCAGGATCCGCAACGAGCCCGATCTCGATCCCGAGCGCGGGGTGCCGTTTTCCACGCGTAACCTCGTGGCATGCATGCAGGAGGGCGCACGGCGCTTCAGTTGGGAGCGGCGCAGGTCGGAACCGGGCAGCCTGCGCGAAGGCCGGAAGTTGGTTGGCCTCGGCATGGCGGCTGCGATCCGGCCGAACTACATTGGGGCCGCGGCGGCTTCGGTTCGGATCGATGCGGAGGGGCGAGTGACCGCTCGCCTCGACATGACCGATATCGGTACGGGGACCTACACCATCCTCACGCAGATAGCCGCCGATGCTCTCGGCGTTCCGATTGCGGCAGTCACGATCGAGCTTGGGGATAGCCGCTTTCCCTTGACCGCAGGCTCCGGCGGTTCCTGGGGAGCGGCAAGTGCCGGGACGGCCCTCTTGCGTGCGTGCGAGGCGCTGAAACGCAAGATCGTGGCCGCGCTGCGCACGCAAGATGGTGCATCCGACCAGAATTCCGGGACTGACGACGTCACGATGGTCGCAGGAGCGATCCGCTTCGGCGAACGGACGGAAGCATTGCCGGAATTTATGCGGCGCGTCGCACCCGAAGGGCTCGACGCCACGGGCTCGGTCGAGGCCGGTGCGAGCACCGAGAGCTACCGAGCATTCTCGCAGCATTCGTACGGCGCGCATTTCGCCGAGGTGAGCGTCGACTGCGACACGGGAGAGGTTCGTGCGAGGCGCTTGCTCGCCGTGATCGGCGCAGGCCGTATTCTCAATGCCAAGACGGCGCGTTCACAGATACTCGGAGGTATGATCTGGGGTCTCGGCGCAGCCTTGATGGAGGAATCCGTCCTTGACCGCCGCCACGGATGTTTCGTCAATCATGACCTTGCCGAGTACCACGTTCCGGTCAACAGCGACGTTCCCGACCTCGATGTCGTGTTCATGGAGGAGAGCGATGACAAGGCCAACCCTTTCGGCGCAAAGGGCCTCGGAGAGCTCGGCGTTTGCGGTGCCGGCGCGGCGATCGCCAATGCGGTCTATAACGCCACCGGAGTAAGGGTTCGCGAGTTCCCGCTGACCCTGGACAAGGTCCTGCCGGGCCTGGCGACGGTTGCGCTTTGAATTCCGGCGAAAGCGAGCTGAGGGATCCTCAGGTCGGTGTCGAGCCCATCACCAGACCTTCGATGTCGTGTTTCTGCGTGACGGGGATCAGTTCCTCGACGACACTGCAGACGAGGTGCTGCTTCACCAGAACGGGCAGGGCATCAAAGTAATCCTGCGTCACCATCATGTCGTGCAGTTCGGCGTGGCCGGCGCCGGGCGCGTCGACGCCGAGGACCATGACCGGACGGGCGATCGGCGAAGCATGTTCCGTACCCCGATGGATGGTGAGCGCGGAGCGGCACGAAACGTCTCCCAGCTTCGGATATTTGCGCGTCGCGAGCTCCTGAAACTCAGGCCACCTCTCCTTGGGCGGGAACATTTCATGCTTCCACTCCCTGCCGTCGAGCCACTGGGTGCCGGGCGCGATCTCGAACGGACCCATATCCTCCGTCACGTCCACGCCGGTGAGATTGAAGGCAAGCGAGGTGATGCGGCGCTCGACATAGGTTTCCGGCGGCGAGGGGAAGTCGCGGTGCCAGGGCTGGTACTTCGCCCCCTGGAACGGCACGTCGAAACCGATCTCGACGATCTGGTAGTCGGGACCGAGCACCGCCTCGCACATGCCGGCCACCCACGGATGGGTGACGAGGTCGACGAAGCCGGAAAAATCCTGCGGATGGATCTCGATGTACCAGCGGCGCGGGCCACGGCCGACGGCGCCACCCGGCCGCTGAATGGCCGACCAGAAGGCCGTCATCATGTCCTCACGCATGGTTTCGGCCCACTCGCGCGAGAAGGCACTCTTCAGTCCGGTAATGCCCTCCCGTTGCAAGGCTTCGACGGACGCGCTGAAATCGTAGCCCGACCGGTTTTCATGTGTTGCTGTCGTAGTCATCACATCTCCTCTTGCTTCGCATTGTCGCGGGCTTCACCATGGCCGCATCTCAGACGCGTTCCTCGCCTGTTCGGCGTGACATCAATCGCGCCTGAAGAACGACGACGATCAGCAGGAAGCCACCGCGGATGACGGATTGCCAATAGGCCGAAAGGGAAATCCACCCGAGACCGTTCTCGAAATTCAGGATGTTGAACACCATTGCGAGCAGAAGGGCGCCCGCAAGGGTCGCCCCGACAGAGCCCGAACCGCCTGTCAGAAGCGTACCTCCGACGACTACGGAGGCGATCGCGAAGAGTTCCCAGCCGACTCCCTCGGTCGGTTGGCCGGCACCGAACTGCGAGGCGAGGATGACGCCTGCGAGCCCCGCCAGCGCGCCGGAGCCGACATAGACGGCGGCGAGCGTCCGCCTCACCTTGAGGCCCATCAATGCGGCCGTCGCTTCGCCGTCGCCGATCGCCAGCACATGGCGGCCGACAGGCAGGCGTTCGAGCACCAGCCAGCCGGCAACATAGACGAGAAGGGCGATCCAGGCGGGAATCGGAAAGCCAAGGAAGTCGTCCTGGCCTATCGCCGTGAAGCCGCTGTCGTAGGAAACGGAGACGGACTGGTTTCCCGCAAGCAGCAAGCCGGTGCCATAGGCCGCCAGCATTGTCGCGAGCGTCGCGATAAAAGGCTGGGTGCGCATGACGGTCACGGTGAAACCGTTCAATGCTCCGACGGCAAGACCCGCCGCGATGCCGCCGAAGAGACCTGCGGCCCAATGATAGGGCGACAGAAGCGCGGCGACGACGCTCGCCATGGCTGCGGTACCGCCGACGGAGAGATCGATGCCCCCCGTCATGATGACGAAGGCCATGCCCAGCGCGATCAGCGCGAACATGGAGTTGTAACGCAGGAAGCTCAGGATGTTGTATTGCGACAGGAAGTTCTCGTAGCGCAGCGCTCCGAACAGGATGAGGCCGAACAGCGCCAGGATGACGCCGAGGCGGGCCATATCGCCGGGGGACTTGAGGGCAAGAGCCTTGAGGAGTGAGTTCATCGGCATTCTCCCTCACGACTTTCCGGCGCGCTGCTGGATGAACACCGCAAGTAAGATCAGTGCAGCCTTGACGATCAAGGCGGCCGCGTCCGGCACGCCATTGGCCAGCAGGGTGTAGCGCACCAGCTGGATGACCAGGGCGCCGATCACGGTGCCCACGATGTTTGCCCGCCCGCCGGTCAGAAGCGTGCCGCCGACGGCGACTGCGGCGATCGCGTCGAGCTCCATGCCGAGGCCGACGAGGTTCGCGTCGCTTGCGGAATTACGCGCGACGACGATGAGGCCCGCCACCCCGGCAAGCGCGCCGCTGATCGTGTAGACAAGCAGTTTGACGCGGTGGACGGGTATGCCGGTGAGGCGTGCGGCCTTCTCGTTGCCTCCGACCGCGATGACCTGCCGCCCGAACACCGTGTAGCGGATTGCCGCCCAGGCGATCGCTGCGATCGCAATCATCAGGATCACCTGGGCGGGAATGCCGGCGACACGCCCCAGGGCGATGAATTGGAAACCTTCGTTCCGGAAGACCTGCAGGTTGCCGTTGGTCATCACCTGGGCGATGCCGCGGCCTGCGATGAACAGCACGAGGGTCGCGATGATCGGCTGGATGGCGAAACGGGTCACGAGGAGGCCGTTGAAAAGACCGAGCAGCCCCGTCGCGACGACCGGCAGAACGAAGGCCAGCGCCACGGCCACGGGCATGGAGGAAATCGGAAACAGCGTCCCCATGAAGATCATCGGCGCAAGCGCACCGCCGATCGCCATCAGGGAGCCAACCGAAAGATCGATGCCGCCGGTGGCTATCACGAGCGTCATTCCGATGGCGACGATCACGATCGTGGCGACCTGGGTGAGATTGACGTTGAGCGTCTGCAGCGACAGGAAGTTCGGAGTGAAAACGACGTTGAACAGGATCAGGGCCAGGAAGGCGGCGACGGTGCCGTAACGCCCGGCGAGCCTAAAGAAACGTTTGCCGGAGGGGACGGTGCCTGCGGTCGCCTGTGTCTCGATCGTCGTCATGCTACTCCACCTGATGTGCCATGGCGGCAAAGAGCGCAGCCTCGCTCAATTCCTTGCGCGGCAGCACGGCGACCGAGGTTCCGTCGCTAAGCACGGTTACCCGGTCAGCCGCCGCCAGCAATTCCTCGAGTTCGGACGAAATCATCAGCACGCCGAGGCCCTCGTCGGCGAGCCGGCGCAGGAGGCGGAGGATTTCCGATTTGGCGCCGATATCGATGCCGCGGGTCGGCTCGTCGACGATCAGGAGCTTGGGATCGGTGCAGAGCCACCGGCCGAGCAGGACTTTCTGCTGATTGCCGCCGGAAAGTTCCTTGATAGGCTGGTCCGGCGAGGTGCATTTGATGCCCAGCGCCGCGATGTAGCGAACCACGATTTCATCCTGGCGGGCGCGATCGACGATACCGGCGCGGGCGAGCTTCGGCAGAAGCGCGAGCGTCATGTTTTCGCGAATACTCATATCGGGAATGATGCCGTCGACCTTCCGGTCCTCGGCGACGAGCCCGATGCCGTCGGCAATTGCGTCCGCGGGCTGGCGATAGGAGCGGGCTTCGCCATCGTAGCGAATTTCGCCGCGCTGCAGCCGCTCGGCGCCGAAAATCAGGTTGGCCGTTTCGGTTCGGCCGGAGCCGAGCAAGCCGGCAAGCCCGGAGATCTCGCCTTCGCGCACCGTGAGGCTCACATCCCGCACGCGGACGCCGGCGCCCGCATTCCGGACCGATAGCCGCACCGGTCGCTGTGCGCCCTCGTCGGCGTCCTTGGCGATCGCTTCGAAGGCCGCGAGTTCTTTGCCCAGCATATGGCGCACCAGTGCGAGCTTCGGCATGTCCGCCATTGCGGCCGTCGCCACGGTCTTGCCGTCACGCATGATGGTGACCCTGTCGCAGATCCGGTAGAGCTCGTCGAGACGATGGCCGATGAAGACGACCGAGACGCCGCCGCGTTTGAGCGTCCTTATGGTGTCGAAAAGGATGCCGACTTCCCGCTCGTCGAGGGAAGAGGTCGGTTCGTCCATGATGACGAGCCGTGCCTTCTGTGTCACGGCGCGCGCGATGGCAACCATCTGCCGGGTAGCGGCGCTGAAGCCGGCGACAGGTTGATCGACGTCGATCTCCAGATTGAAGGTCCGCAGCACGTCGGCGGCGCCTTGTCGCATCGCGGCCCGGTCGATCATGCCGAAGCGGCGGGGTTCGCGCGACAGATAGATGTTTTCGGCGACGGAGCGCTGCGGGGCGAGGTTGATCTCCTGGTAGATCGTCGCAATGCCTCGGGCCTGGCTCTCCGCCGGCATGCTGAAGGATACGTCCTCTCCCGCAAAGACGACTGCACCCTCGTCGCGGCGGTACGCGCCGGTCAATATCTTGATGAGCGTCGACTTGCCCGCGCCGTTCTGCCCGACGAGTGCCATCACCTCGGCTTCGCCGACTTCGAGAGAAGCCGCACGAAGCGCCGGAATGCCGTTAAACGACTTGCAGATGCCCTGCATGGACAGAAGCATAAGTCCTCCCGATGCCGATCTGTCTTTATCGCGGCCGATTTCGCAGCGATTGCGGACTTCGCCACCCGGCCGGAGCGATCCGATCGGGTGGCGAAGGATGTCAGTAGGCGTTGGCGAGTTCGGCAGCCGCGTTTGACGCGTCGTAGAACTTGTCCTCGTTTATGACTGTGGGGTCGATCTTCTCGCCCTTGGCATAGCGCAGCATCGTCTCGAAGGCCTTGGGCCCGAAGCGCGGATTGCACTCGACCACCGCGGCGATCTTTCCATCGATGACCGCCTGCACCGCTTCCTTGCCGCCGTCGATCGACAAGACCAGCACGTCCTTGCCCGGGACCTTGCCCGCCGCCTCTATTGCGGCAATGGCACCGATCGCCATCTCGTCGTTATGGGCATAGACGATGTCGGCATCCGGATGCGCCTGCAAGAGGGCTTCGGCGACCTGCCGGCCCTTGTCGCGTGCGAAATCGCCCGACTGCGAAGCGACGATCTCGAAGCCGCCTGCCGCCTTGATCGTCTCGTCGAAACCTTTCTTCCGGTCGTTGGCCGGCGACGAGCCGGTCGTACCCTCGAGCTCGATGATCTTCGATTTGCCGTTGGCATTCTTGACGAGCCACTCGGCGATGCGCCTGCCCTCTTCGATGAAATCCGAGCCGATGAAGGTCACGTAGTCCTCGCCGGCCTTGGCAAGCGACGGATCGACGCTGCGGTCGAGCAGGATGACGGGAATGCCGGCCTTCTTGGCGGCCATGACGGCGGGGATCAACGGCTTCTCTTCGCGCGGCGCCAGGAAGATCAGGTCCACGCCCTGGGCGATCATCGAGTTGACGTCGGCCACCTGCTTGGCCGCGGACCCGGCGGCGTCCGTGTAGACGAGCTGATGGCCGAGCTTCTCGGCCTCGGCTTTCATGCTGTTTGTCTGGGCGATGCGCCAGGGATTGTTGGATTCCGTTTGCGCGAAACCGACCTTATAGGTCTCCTTCTGCGCCAGTTTGGGCAGTTCCGCGAAAGCGACGGTGCCGGCGACGGCGATTGCGCCGGCCGCCGTGGCCGCAAGCATGAACGCGCGACGTGAAATCCTGTTCATCGTGTTCTCTCCTCCCGGTTTGCCGGTACTCCTCTACCGGCTGCGAGCAACTTTATGCTTCACAGGGGAAAACCTTGCGCTAATATTATTAGCAGTCAAGGCTAAAGTTATTAGCACATGCACAAATTGAATGCGGCGTTGCAGCGCCGGACTGGGGAACGAAATGGCAAAGGGCAATGGGGGCGGTGCGTCGACTAAGGAAGCGGGCGGCGGCCGGCCGACCATGACCGACGTGGCGCGTATCGCCGGCGTCTCGCAATCGAGCGTTTCCCTCGTTCTGAATGAAATGTCCGGAGCCCGCATCTCGGCCGAAACAAGGGCGCGCGTGCGGGAAGCAGCGCGAAAGATCGGGTACAGGCTGCCGAATACCCGGCAGGATCTCGCCCGTGCTCCCGCGATCGAAAAGGATACGATAGCCTTCATAGTAGACGAGATATCGACGAGTCCGCACCCGGTGGTCAGCCTCGACGGAATTCGCGACTACGCCTTCGAACAGGGCCTGCTCGTTTCCGCGCACGCGACCCGTTCCAACCCCGACCTTGAGAGCGCCGTGCTGCGCGCTGTATTGCGCGATCCGGCAATCGCTGGAGTGATTTATGCGACGATCTTCACACGAAAGGTGAGTGTTCCGCGCGAACTGGCGAACATTCCGACGATTCTGCTGAACTGCTATGCCGAGCCGCGCCAGCACCTGGCGATCGTACCCGGAGAGGTCGCCGGAGGCTTCGCGGCGACGGCGCATCTGACTTCTCTCGGACACCGGCGTGTCGGCTTCATCAACGGCGAACCGTGGATGGATGCGGCAATCGATCGGCTCAAAGGCTACAAGCAGGCGCTGGCCACCGCCGATATCGCCTATGACGAATCCCTGGTGCGCAATGGCGACTGGCTGCCCTTGCGCGGCTACGAGGCTGCACTCGAGCTGCTTGCCATCGACAATCCGCCGACCGCCATCTTCTGCGGCAACGACCTGATGGCGATCGGGGCGCTCGAGGCAGCTTCGGAACGCGGGCTTCGCGTGCCGCAGGACCTGTCGGTAATGGGTTACGACGACCAGGAACTCGCCCGCTACACGCATCCGCCGCTTTCGACGCTGGTGCTGCCGAACTATGAAATGGGTCAGAAGGCGGCGGAAATGCTGATCGACATGGCGATACACGGAAAGAACCCGCGCCCGATGACGATCAAGGTGGATGGCCCTCTGGTAGAACGGGGAACGACGGCAGCCATCCCCGAGAGGATGACTGGACGTGCTCTTGCCTTGCGCGAGGGGTGAGCGGCGTCGAACCGGAATGCCCGACGCAGGTGGGACGCGACGGCTTCAAGTCTTGCGGCTGCGCGGTTGCAGAGGGAAAACCGCTTCCTTGAACTGCTCTATTTCAGGAAATCGGCGCGGTGCGGCGTGAAGCTGTCGATCAGCCGCCCGGCCTCCAGCGCCTTTACGCCATGGACCACGCCCGACGGAGCAATGAAACTGTCGCCGGTCGAAAGAACCTGCGTGTGCTCGCCGACGGTGACTTCGAACCTGCCCTCTGCGATATAGCTTCCCTGCACATGAGGGTGTGAGTGGAGTGCGCCGATTCCGCCTTTCTCGAAGGCGAATTCGACCAGCATCAGCTCGTCGGTATGCAGGATCACCCGGCGCCGATTGCCCTGTCCGAGCTCTGTCCATTCGCCGTCGTCGCCACGGGCAAAAAGTTTCGTGTCCATCGTTTTCTCCTATCTGGCGAGCCAGCCGCCGTCGACCGGAACGACGGCGCCATGCATGTAGTCGGAGGCCGGTGCAAGCAGGAAGACCGCCGCATCGCCTATATCGTCCGGCGTGCCCCAGCGCCCGGCAGGGATACGTTCCAGAATGGAGGCGCTGCGCTTTTCGTCGGCGCGCAGAGCTTCCGTGTTTTTGGTGACGACGTAGCCGGGCGCCACGGCATTCACATTGATGCCCTTGGCAGCCCATTCGCATGCCAGCAATCGGGTGATGCCGAGAGCTCCGTGTTTGGACGCGGTATAGGAAGCGACACGAATCCCGCCCTGAAATGACAGCAGCGAAGCGATGTTGACGATCTTGCCGCGGCTTTCCTCTGCAATGATCCGGCGGCCGAAGGCCTGACTGAGGAAGAACAGCGAACGCAAATTGACGTCGATGACATCATCCCAGTCGGCCTCGGTGAAATCCACCGCGTCGGCGCGACGGATTATCCCCGCATTGTTGACCAGGCCCTGCAGCGGGCCGTGCTCGTTCCACAACCCGTCGATGAGGGAGCGGGTGGCTTCGCGATCGCCAAGATCGGCATGGGCCGCAATGAAAGTTCCGCCGGCGTCGGTGACCTTCTTTTCGGTCTCGTCCATGGCGGAGCGGCCCACGCCGATAACCGTGCCGCCCGCCCTCGCGATCGACACCGCGATACCCTGTCCGATCCCGGTATTGGCACCGGTGATGACGACACGGCGGCCGGCCAGGCTGAAGCGCGACGGTACGCTCATCGCAGCGTCTCCATCGCCACCATCTCCACATCGGTATAGTCGACATTATCGCCGGCCATGGCCCAGATGAAGGCGTAGTTTGCGGTTCCGCAGCCCGAATGGATCGACCAGGGCGGAGAAAGCACGGCCTCTTCCCTGGCCATCACGATGTGCCGGGTTTCGCTCGGCTCGCCCATGAGGTGCAGGACGCGGGCGCTGTCATCGAGGTCGAAATAGAGATACGCCTCCATTCGCCGGTCGTGCACGTGACACGGCATGGTGTTCCAGACCGATCCGGGGGCAAGCTGTGTCATGCCGACGACCAACTGGCAGGTCTTCACCCCTTCGGGGTGGATGAACTGGAATATCGAACGCTCGTTAGAGGTGGCCGCACTGCCGAGGTCTAGCCGTTTGGCGTCGCCGATGCGGATATGGCGCCTTGGCAGCGCCTGGTGAGCGGGCGCACTGAGCAGGTAGAATTTGGCGGGCGCAGCCGGGTCCTCGGACGAGAAGGTGACCTCCTCTCCCATTCCGGCATAGGCCATGTCGCGCGGTTCGAGACGGAAGCTTTCGCCATTCATCTCGATACGGCCGGGGCCGCCGATATTGACGGCGATGAGCTCGCGCCGCTCGAGAAAGCGCGCCGTACCCGTCGGACGGATGGTTTCGAGAGCCAAGGACTTGTCGACCGGCACGGCACCGCCCACGATCATCCGGTCGTAATGGCTATAGGTGAGCGAGATCCGCCCCTGCCGGAACAGATCGCCGATGTGAAAATTCGCACGCAGGGCATCGGTGTCCATGCGGGCTGCTGCTGCCGGGTCGACGGCGAAACGAATGGTGTAGTCGATATGGCTTGCGGTCATCGGCTCACGGTCCTCGGATTGGGGCACTTCCAGGAAAAACGTGTAACGGTCTCGTCCAGGAGTGCGTCGTTTCAAAGTGTTGAAGCGTTCCGCTGTTTCGATACCAGCGAAAACGCTCTGGAGATGGGCAATCAGACGCCGCGCTTGGCGGCGCCCCAGGCGGCCTGCTGTCCGCTCAACCGGACACGGTAGCGTTCCTGGCTCGCGGTCAGATGGGCGCGCATGGCGGCACGGGCAGCTTCCGGATCGCTTTCGGAAATCGCCTTCAGGATCGCCAGATGCTCGCGCTGGAGGCTTTCCTGATATGCTCGAGACAGCACGCTTTCCGTCCCCCAGGGGGAGGCGACGTCGCAAGGGATGGCCCGCAGACCCAACGCATCGAGAACCTCCACGTAATAGGGATTATTGGTCGCGGCCGCGATCGCCCGGTGGAAGGCAAAGTCGCTCTTTCCGGTTGCCTCGCCGCGCTCGAGCAGGCGATCGAATTCGAAGAAGGCCTCCTGGATCTGGGCCTCCTGGGCGCCATTGCGCCGAAGCGCTGCCAGACCCGCGCTCTCGATCTCGAGCCCCATCCGCACCTCGATGACGTTGAGCGCATGGGAGATCTTGTTGCCGACGTCGAGGCTGATCGAACCGAAGGCAAGCGTCGGGTGGTCCATGACGAAAACCCCGGCACCCTGCCGCGGCTCCACGAGGCCGTCCGCGGCGAGGGTTGCGATCGCTTCGCGCACCACCGTGCGGCTGACGCCGAAGAACTCGCTCATCCGGCTCTCCGTCGGCAGCTTCTGCCCGGGCTGTATTTCGCCCTTCAGAACCTGCTCCCTTATTGCGTTCGCGACGCGTTCGGAAAGCTTCGGTTTGCGTTCGGTCAGAAGGTCCATGCGGTTTGTCACCCTTTGAAGACGGCCGGCAGCCATAGCGAAAGGGCCGGAACATAGGTGACGAGCCCGAGCACGATCAACCCCGCCAGGTAGAACGGCCATATGCTGCGCATCGCCTGCCAGACGGAAATTTTCCCGACTGCACAGGCGACGAACTGCACGGCGCCCACTGGCGGCGTATTGAGGCCGATGCCGAAGTTCAGGATCATGATGACGCCGAAATGAACCGGGTCGACGCCGTAGGCCATGGCGACGGGCAGGAAGATCGGCGTGCAGATGATGATGGTCGGGCCCATGTCCATGAAGGTGCCGAGGAACAGCATCAGGACGTTGAGCAACAGGAGTATGATGATCGGATTTTCCGAGATCGTGTTCATCCAGTCGATCAGCGCTGCGGGCACTCTGAGGAAGGCCATCAGCCAGGAGAAGGCGGCCGCCATGCCGATGATGAGCAGGACCATGGCCGTCGTGCGCACGGCCGCGAAGGTTGCCTGCACGAAATCCTGCCAGGTCATCTGCCGGTAGACGAAGACGGTCACCGCGAGCGCATAGAGGACGGCGATGCAGGAACTCTCGGTCGCGGTGAACACGCCCGAACGTACGCCCCCGAAGATGATGCCGATGAGCAGGAGGCCGGGCGTCGAAACCAGCAGATAGCGCCCGACCCGGGCGAACCCGGGAAAGACCTCCGTCGGATAGCCGCGCCGGCGTGCAACGAAATAGGCGGTAGTCATCAGTGCGGCAGCGTAAAGGAGGCCGGGAAGGATGCCGGCGGTGAAGAGATCCGCGATCGAGATCTTTCCGCCTGCCGAGATCGAGTAGATGATCATGTTGTGCGAAGGCGGCAGCATCAGCGCGATCAGGGCCGCCATGGAGGTGACGTTGACGGCGTAGTCCGCGCCGTAACCGCGCTGCTTCATCTGCGGGATCATCAGCCCGCCCACAGCCGCGGCTTCCGCCACGGCCGATCCTGAAATGCCGCCGAACAGCGTTGCGGTGACGATGTTGACCTGACCGAGCCCGCCCCGGATGTGCCCGACCAGCGAGGCCGCGAAGGCGACGATCTTCTGGGCGATTCCGCCACGCACCATCAGATCGCCGGCATAGATGAAGAATGGAATGGCAAGCAGCGAAAACACGCTCATGCCGGAATTGAGCCGCTGAAAGATCACCAGCGGCGGCAGCCCCAGATAGAGAACCGTCGCGAAGGACGCGACGCCGAGGCAGAAGGCGATCGGCGTGCCGATCAGCATCAGCAGCGTGAACACGCCGAAGAGGATCATCATGTCCATCGGGTCAGGCCTTTATTTCAGCAGGGTCGAGTTCGGCGGCAACCTCCGCCGGCGGCATTTCGTCGAGAAGATCGTCGATCGGCTCCCCGGCAAGGCGCAGGACGATGCGCTCCAGCGCGAACAGGCAAATGAGGACGCCGCCCGCGACGAGGGGCACATAGCTCCAGCCGCCGGAAATCTGCAGCGACGGCAGGATGGTGTTCCAGGTGAGAGCCACGAGCTGCCCCCCATACCAGATCATGCCGATCCCGAAGGCGAGCGCGACGAGATCGGATGTCATGCGCAGCCAGATCTTGCCGCCTTTCGGCACGAGATAGAGCAGCACGTCGAAGCCGAGATGATAGTTTTCGCGCACCCCGACGGCGGCACCCAAGAAGATGAACCAGCTCATCAGCATGACGGCGCCGGGTTCGGTCCAGCTCGGCGAGTCGTTCAACACGTAGCGGCAGAACACCTGCCAGGCGACGATGAGCGTCATCGCGACGAGGCCCACACCCGCCATCCAAAGCGAGAGGGTGCCCAGCCACGAGAGGCCCCGGCCCAATTTTGCCAATCCGTTGGACAAGGTTTCATTCCTATTGAAAGGGACGGGCAGGCTTCTGCCGCGGCCTTTGCGCTCGATTACGATGATCCTGGGTCGGGTCGATCTAAAATCATGAACGCATCGATTTCAATTGATTAGAGCGGGATGTGGGCGGAGAACCGCACAGGCTTTTCCTTATCCCGCTCCAACGCGCATGGGCACAGCAGGCCTGCCCGTCTGACTCGTCACTGCACCGCGCGAACGTCCTCGACCATCTTCTTGAGGACCTCATCGGTGACGTGCTTTTCGTAGACCGGCTTCATCGCGTCGATGAACCCCTGCTTGTCGGGTGTGGTGATCTTCGCGCCGGCCGCTTCGACCTTCGCACGCGACTCCTTCACCTTGGCAGCCCAGAGCTCGCGCTGCTTGGCAACGCTATCCTTCGCTGCCTGCTTGAAGATCTCCTGGTCTTCCGGCGTGAGCTTGTCGAAGACCGCCTTGTTCATGACGAATACCTCCGGAAGGATGGTGTGTTCGTCGAGCGAGAAGTTCTTGGCCACTTCGAAATGCTTGGCGGTGTCGTAGCTTGGAAAATTGTTTTCCGCGCCGTCGATGACGCCCGTTTCGATGCCCGAATAGACTTCGCCGTAGGGCATCGGCGTAGCGTTCGCCCCGAGTGCTGCCACCATGTCGACGAAGATGTCCGACTGGATGACGCGGAACTTCAGGCCCTTCATGTCTTCAACCGAATTGATCGGCTTCTGCTTGTTGTAGAAGGAACGCGCGCCGGCGTCATAGAAGGCAAGCACCACCACTCCGGCGCCTTCGAAGGCCTTCTTGATCTGATCGCCGATCGCGCCGTCCATCACCTTGTGCATGTGCTCTTCCGAACGGAATAGATAGGGCAACGCCGGAACGATCGACTCCTTCACCGTTCCGTTGAAGGGCGCCATCGATACGCGGTTCAGTTCGATGACACCGGAGCGCACCTGCTCGATCGTGTCCTTTTCCTCTCCGAGCTGCGCGGAGTGATAGACCTCGACGGAGTAGCGGCCGGCTGTGCGCTCCTTGACCAGCTCGCCGAAATATTTGACCCCCTCGACCGTCGGATAGCCGTCCGGATGCGTATCGGATGAACGCAGCACCGTCTGAGCATTGGCTGCATTGCCTATGAAAGAAGCGGCGACCAACAGACCGGCCGCCAGTTTGACCAGGATTTTCATGCTTTTCCTCCCGTTTGCATGATGTGAATTCTCAGAGCCGGTACGCCTCCTTGGCGAGACCATAGGCAAGGTCCCGCGCAAGCTCGTACGCCTCATCCTCCCGCAGGCGATGTTCCGCGACCAGACGCGCGAGAAATGCGCAGTCGACCCGGCGCGCAATGTCGTGGCGCGCGGGGATGGACGGAAACGCCCTTGTATCGTCGTTGAACCCGACGGTGTTGTAGAAGCCCGCCGTCTCGGTGGTCATCTCACGGAAGCGGCGCATGCCCTCCGCACTGTCGTGGAACCACCATGCGGGTCCGAGCTTCAGCGCGGGATAGACGCCGGCAAGCGGCGCCAGCTCGCGCGCATAGCTCGTCTCGTCCAGCGTAAAGAGAATGACCGTCAGATCGCGCTCGAGCCCGACTGCGTCGAGCAACGGCTTGAGTGCGGTCACATAATCGGTGCGTGCCGGAATGTCGAAGCCCTTGTCGCGGCCGAACTTTGCCAGGATCGCGGGCGAGTGGTTGCGGAACGAGCCCGGATGAATCTGCATTACGAGCCCATCGTCCAGGCTCATCTTCGCCATCTCGGTCAGCATCTGCGCCCGGAACAAGCGCCGCTCGTCGGCATCCGCCTTGCCCAGCCGCACCCTGTCGAACAGTGCCGCGGCCTCCGCTTGCGAAAGGTTGGCCGTGTCTGCCGTCGCATGGCCGTGATCCGTCGAGGTCGCGCCGAAATTCTTGAAATAGGCGCGGCGGGAGCGATGGGCGTCCAGATAGCCCGACCACGTTGCGGTATCGGCGCCGGTGATGTCGCCGAGCTTGTCGAGATTGGTCGAGAAACCCTGGAAATCCGGATCGACCACCGCGTCGGGACGGTAGGCGGGGACGACCCGTCCTTTCCAGCCGCTTTCCAGTATCTTGCCGTGCCAGCCCAGATCGTCCAGGGCACTGTCGGTCGTGGAGATCACCTCGATATTGAACCGCTCGTAGAGCGCGCGCGGGCGATAATCCGGGCGCCTCAGACAGTCGGCGACATGGTCGTAAAGCCGGTCCGAACTGGCGGCGGAGGGCAGTTCGTCGATGCCGAAAAGCTCGGAGAGCGTATAGTCGAACCAATGCCGCGTCGGCGTGCCACGAAAGAGATGGTAGTTCTCGCAGAAACGCCGCCAGATCGCGCGGCCATCCGTCTCGACCGGCGAACCGTCGAGCGCCGGAACGCCGAGCTCTTCCAGCCTGATCCCCTGGCTGAACAGCATGCGGAACACATAATGATCCGGCACGATGAGAAGTTGGGCGGGGTCGGGAAAAGGTTCGTCCAGCGCATACCAGCGCGGCTCCGTATGCCCGTGCGGGCTGACGATCGGCAGACCGCTTACTTCGGCATATAGCCTCCGCGCCAGCGCACGGGTGCGCTCTTCGGCCGGAAACAACAGATCTGGATCGATCAGTCCCCTCATCACTCTCCCGCTCCTCCAACAGGTGCTCTATGGCTACGGCTTGTAAAATATATTGTCAACATACAAACTTTATGAAGTTGTATGATGACTTTCTTGCCGCGCATCGCTGCAGGATGTAGAGAGAGGTCCGGAGGAACTGTGCTGAGGGGGTGACGGAATGAAAAAGACGCGTATCGGCGTGATCGGACTCGGCATGGCGGCTGGCCCGCATGCCAAAAGCCTGCTGGACCTTGAGGAGAGAGTTGACGTCGCTGCCGCCTACAGTCCCACGGCCGCCAGGCGGGCCGCCTTTTCCGAGGCCTATGGTTTCGCGACTTGCGACTCCGCCGAGACGATCTTCCATGATCCGTCGATCACGGCCGTCATGATATTGACGCCGCCGAGCACGCATCTCGATCTGGTGCGGCAGGCGGCCGAAGCGGGCAAGCATGTGCTGCTCGAAAAACCGCTGGAGATCACCCCGGAGCGATCGGAAGCCCTGGTGACGGTGGCCGAGCGCGCCGGAATAAAACTCGGCATCGTGCTTCAGCACCGCTTTCGCAGGGTCAGCCAGGAACTTGCGAGGCTCATCGATGAAGGCCGCCTCGGCCAAATCGTCAGTGCTTCGGCCCGGCTGCACAACTGGCGGCCGCAGAGCTATTACGATCAACCGGGCCGGGGTACGCGGGCTCGCGACGGCGGCGGCGTGCTTCTCACCCAGGCCATACACACCCTCGACCTTCTCGTTTCGCTCACTGGCCTGCCGGAAGAGGTCAAGGCCTATGCGGCGACGAGCGGAATCCACCGCATGGAAACCGAAGACCTGGCGATGGCGGCGATCCGCTTCGCGGGCGGCGCGATAGGCACCGTGAGCGCGACCACCTGCGCCTATCCCGGCTATCCGGACGAGATAGATATAATCGGGACACGCGGCATGGCGCGTCTGGGCGGCCGGCTGCTTGCCGTTTCCTTCCACGACGGAACGGATTTCTCGGTCGAGGATGAGGCCGCGGGTGGTGCCGGCGCCGATCCGATGGCATTCCCGCATCACCATCACCGTGCGGTCCTTGCCGACTTTCTCGATGCCGTCGAGGGGAATGGCGAACCGCGCGTCAACGGGCGCGAGGCGCTGAAGGTCCACCGGCTCATCAATGCGCTTCTCGGCGCTTCGGAAAGCGGGCAGGCGCACCGCCTCTGAGCCGTCGCGTCCCGGAACAAGCTATTTTCCGCGGCGTTGGATAGGCATGCGGCGAGGCGAAAGCCGGGTTCCGTCACCGGGCGGGCGTTGATTCATGGGTGCGAACGAAATCGAACTTGCCGAAAAGCTGGAGGCCGCGGAGCCGGGCAGGGGGCGTGCAGCCGACACGCCCGCGGATATCCCCGCCAAGGGGATGCGGGACGTCTTCTGGCGGGTGCTTTCCGAAATTGGCGAAGAGCGGGTCATGCTGATAGCCGCGGGGGTGAGCTTCTACCTTCTGCTGTCGCTCTTTCCCGCGATGGGTGCCCTCGTCTCGATCTACGGGCTCGTCGCGGACCCGTCGGAAATCGGCACCCATGTCGGTATCCTGCAGGTGATTCTGCCGGCGGACTCCTACGGGCTGATCATGGACCAGCTGGAGACCCTGACGACGCAGAAGCCCTCCACTCTCGGCATCAGTTTCTTCGTGAGCCTGTCAATCTCACTGTGGTTGGCAGCCAACGGCATTGCCGCCCTCTTCGACGCGATGAACGTCGCCTATGGAGAAAGGGAAAAGAGAGGCTTTCTGTCGAGAACCCTCCTGTGCATCGCGTTCACCTTCGCGGCGCTCCTCTTCGCGGTGGCGCTGATCGCGGCGATCGGCGTCGTGCCGGCCGTACTGGCCTATGTGTGGGTCGATCGTTGGGTCGAGCTCGTGACCCGAGCGGCGAGATGGCCGGTGGTACTCCTCCTCGTTACCTTCGGCACCATCCTCATCTATCGTTTCGGGCCGAGCCGCGAGCGGGCGAAATTGCGGTGGCTGAACTGGGGCGCGGTGTTCAGTACCTTGTTTTGGCTGGCCGCCTCATGGCTCTTTTCCTACTATCTGGAACATTTCGCCAACTACAACGCGACATACGGCGCTCTCGGCGCGCTTGCCGGTCTCATGACATGGGTGTGGATCTCGGTGATGATTCTCCTCATCGGCGCACTCATCAACGCCGAACTCGAACACCAGACGGCGGTAGATTCGACGACGGGCAAGCCGCTCCCGTTGGGCGAGCGCGGCGCTCATGTGGCCGATACCATCGGCAAGGCGGCTGATTGATCAGCCGCGGCATGCGCCGGTTCGCATCGCCAAGGAACAATCGCCGCTTCTTACGCATTTCAGGATCACCGGGACTTGCGGTGCTGGAGGACTATGCCATGGCAGATCGTGACCTCTTGGGTCTGGCGGCCAGCGCGAAAATCGGCGGGCATCCGATCCATCCGATGCTCGTTCCCTTTCCAATCGCGCTTCTTGTCGCAACGTTCATATGTGACATCGTGTATCTCGCGAACGGAAATTCATTCTGGGCAGACGTATCTATGTGGTCGCTCGGTGCAGCCATCGTGATGGCAGCCCTGGCCGCTCTCGCCGGACTGACGGATTTCCTCGGAAACGCCCTTATTCGGGCGATCGACGACGCCTGGAAGCACATGATCGGAAACGTTGTCGTCGTACTCCTCGCGGTCGCCAGTTTTTGGCTGCGCTACGCGAACGGTTCCGTCGAGGCCGTCTGGCCCTGGGGCCTTCTACTATCTCTCGCCACCGTCCTGCTGCTTCTCTACACCGGCTGGAAAGGCGGGGAGCTCGTCTATCATCATCGGGTCGGCATGGACCCCGAGGCGGAGGACGGCGCTGCCACGCCATCCATTACCAGGCACGGGACGAAGCACATCTAAACGTCCTCTCGACCCCGGCGGCAACCAGCCGATTTCCGGTTGCCGCCCGTATCCTTCTATTCGATGCGGTCGTAGGAGAACTGGATTCCAGGCCGCCCGTTTCGACGAATCGGCGCGGCGCGGGCTGCTGCCTTCTGCGTGGACACTGCTTGAGTTCTGCGGCGGACGCCGAGGAAAGGAAGCGGGCCGTCATACAGGGTGGTTCACGGAACATTTCCGCCCGTTCAGCCATTCTACAAAGCTCAAGGGCGAGGTCTAAGCTTTGGATCAACCACCAGTTCGACCGGACGGATTGCAGATCGAAGAGCATCGCACGTTCCAGGAGTTTTTCTGGAAAGTAGAGCGCGTCGCATGGATCGTTTTTGGACTGACGCTGCTTGCCGCCGTCCTGGGCGTTACCGGCTCAAGGGGCTGGCTACAGAGGCAGACCGTGACGTTCGCCGGCGGCGCCGTCGATATGCCCCGTTTCAGCCGTTGGGAGGCTTCCGAGACGCTGAACGCTTCATTGGCCGGCGGCGAGAACGAACGTCGCCTGACCTTGTCGCCCGAATTCTTCAAAAGCTTTCAGGTGGAGGATATGGATCCGCCACCGATCTCCGCTGAAGCAGGCGATGAAGGGCTGGTATACCGCTTCCGGTCCGCTTCGCGGCAGCCCCTCGTGCTGACTCTGCACCTCCGTGCCCAAACTCCGGGTGTCGTTTCCTACCGGGCAAGTATCGATGACGAGCCGGTAAAGGAGGTGCGGACGATCGTCTGGCCCTAGGAGATACGTCATGGACTCCGTCGTTCGCGGTATTACGATCTATTTTATACTCCTCGCCGCGCTCCGGCTTTCCGGCCGGCGCACGGTTGCACAGATGACCACCTTCGACTTCGTGCTGCTCCTCATCATCGCCGAGACGACTCAGCAGGCGCTGCTCGGCGACGACTTCTCCATCGTCAACGCAACATTGCTCATCCTGACGCTTTTCGGCGTCGATATCGTTCTCTCCTACGTCAAGCAATGGTCGCCGAAGATCGCCCTGTTTCTCGACGGCACGCCGACGGTGCTTATCGCCGACGGGAAGGTCGACGAACGCGCCGTGAGAAGAGCCCGGGTCAACATCGAGGACATACTTGTCGCGGCCCGAGAGCAGCAGGGTCTGGCTCGCCTCGACCAGATCAAATTCGCTGTTCTCGAGGCGGACGGGGGAATAAGCATCATTCCGAGATGACAACGCGGTGCCAAGCTGGAAATCCCGGTTCGTCAGCCAATGTAGGTGCCACTTATTTCGATCTCATCGTGCAACGATACTCCCCCTTGACACATGCGATCTTGGGCGAGGAGCACTCGGCCACTCCGTCGATCAACGAACAAACAGAGCATTGATCATTGAACTCGAGGCAGTCGGGATTGGCATCTACGAATTTCTTCATGGCCAGGCTTTGACTTCGAACTTTTCCCTTTTCGTGCTGCACATTCCCCGCGATTGCCGGAAGAAACGGAGTAGCCGCCGACAAAAATATGGCGGTTAGACGCAGCGTCGCAGGCTTCATGATTCAGTTCTTTCAAATCCGAGTACGTGTCACGAGAGCATGGAGCACTTCTTATGAGAAAATAAGTCGCGCCTTGAAGTAAGGATTTCGCGCCCGAATAGGGGGGATCGCAAGGAACAAGCCATCGCCTGGCGTGTTCGAATGCCACCCGCGATCGCCCGCCATCGGCAAGCCCGATCAGCGGCACGGCGGACTTTCGAACCCGTGAGGAAGAGCAGATGAAATCCGGTGATGCAAAGAGGGGAACTGACGAAAAGGCTCAAGAGGGGGGCAGGGGACGCGCGGCCGACAGCCCGGGCGAAATTCCAGCGAGGGGTCTGCGTGACGTCTTCTGGCGGGTGGTTTCACAGATCAGCGAGGACCGGATTTCGCTCGTTGCCGCCGGCGTCACCTTTTATGTGCTCCTCTCCATATTTCCAGCGCTCGGCTCGCTCGTCTCCATCTACGGTCTCGTTTCCGATCCGGCCGCGATCGCCGAGCAGGCTACATTGCTCGCCACCGTGCTCCCGGCGCAGTCGCTTCAAATGATGACCGATCAATTGGAAACCCTGACGTCCCAGGAAACGTCCAGCCTGAGCCTCGGCTTCATAGGCGGGTTGCTCTTCGCTCTCTGGAGTGCGCGCAACGGCGTAGGCGCCCTTTTCGAAGCGATGAATATCGCCTATGACGAGACGGAAAAGCGCGGCTTCGTCCGGCTGGCACTGTTAAGCATCGGCTTCACGCTGGCCGGTTTGATCCTGACCGCCGTCCTCATCGCGGCCATTGCCATATTGCCGGCAGTGCTGGCCTTTCTCCACCTGGAACTGGAAGGTCTCCTCAGGTTCGTGCGCTGGCCCGTGATGCTGTTGCTCGTAGCGGCGGGCATCACCCTGATCTATCGCTACGGTCCTAGCCGGGAGCCGGCCAAACTCAGGTGGCTTACCTGGGGTGCAGCCCTGAGCACAATCTGCTGGCTCGTCGCGTCCCTGGCGTTCTCGTATTACATCGACAATTTTGCAAACTACAATGCCACCTACGGCGCTCTCGGCACGCTGATCGGCTTCATGCTCTGGATCTGGATATCCACGATGATCGTCATCATCGGTGCTGAACTCAATGCCGAGCTGGAACATCAGACGGCGAGGGATTCAACGACAGGGCGGCCCAAGGAGCTCGGAAAGCGCGATGCCTATGTCGCCGACACGGTCGGCGACGCCGAGGATTAGATCGGGAATTATTGCTGTGGCTCCGGTGATCCCTGTTCCGTAGCCCTCGGCAGAGTAGCCGGCGCGACATCGGTCTGCGGCGGCTCCGGAGGCGTGGCACCAGTTGCGGGAGGAGCGGCCCGTCCGGATGTCCCTCCTGTCTCACCCGCTGGCGGGCTGGCTTCACTGGTGACCGCGCTATCCCCCTGTCCGTCCGTACCGACAGGGCTCGGTGTGACCCTGCCGTCGGCTCCGGCGACGCGCCAGACGGTGTTGCCGGCGTCGTCGGCAACAAGCAGCGCCCCGGTCCCGTCGATCGCAACGCCGACCGGACGACCGCGAGCCTGATCGCCTTCGATGAAGCCGGTCACGACGTCCTGAGCCTTCCCGGCCGGCCGGCCGTTTTCGAATGGGACATAGACGACCTTGTAGCCGTTGAAGCTGCTGCGGTTCCAGCTCCCGTGCTCGCCTATGAAGGCGCCGTTGGCGAAGGGCTCCGGCAAGGCGGAGCCGTTGGAGAAGACCAGGCCCAGGGCGGCGACGTGGCTGGAAAGAGCATAGTCCGGGGGGATCGCTTTCTCGAACATGTCGGGCCGCGGCGGATGGACCCGCTCGTCCACATGGGCGCCGTAATAGCTCCATGGCCAGCCGTAGAAAGCGCCTTCCTGCACCGAGGTCATGTAGTCCGGCACCAGATTCGGCCCCAGCTCGTCACGCTCGTTGACGACCGTCCAGAGCACGCCGGTCTCAGGATGGAAGATCAACCCGTTCGGGTTGCGAAGGCCGGACGCGAAGACGCGGGCCGCACCCGTTTCCCGATCTACCTGCCAGATCGCAGCGCGGCCCTTTTCGGCCTCGAGCCCGCGCTCGGCCACGTTGGAGTTGGAACCGACGGAGGCATAGAGGTAGCGCCCGTCGGGGCTGAGGGCCAGATCCTTGGTCCAGTGATGGTTGATCGGGCCACCCGGAAGCGGTGTTAGAACCCGCGGCTCGCCGGTGATCTCCGCCTGCCCGAGCTGATAGGGATAGGCGAGGATTGCATCGGCCGCAGCCACGTAAAGCGTTCCGTCGTGCCACGCCACTCCGAAAGGAGAATTGAGCCCTGTCAGCAGGTCGTGGCGTTCGTCCACCGTTCCGTCGCGATCGGTGTCGCGGAGCAGCGTGATCAGATTGCTTTCCTTTTCGGGGCCGGCACCACCGCCGTGGGCCATGGACATGATCCAACCCCGGATCATGTCCTTCGGCCGCTCTATCGGCTTGCCCGAGGGTTCGCGCGATTGAACGACGAGAACGTCACCGTTCGGCAGCGTATGGACGGTCCTCGGATTGGCAAGGTCCTTCGCGTAGGCGGCAATGACGAGATTGTCGGGAACGCTCGGTGTCGTGCCGTCCTGCCAGCCGACGACCTCGGCGATTTTCATGTCCGGCATGAGTTCCGATGTCGGTTCCGGCAAGACCGGATCGGGGCCGATCTGCTGCGAAACATCGAAATCCGCGCCGTCATCGCTGCAGCCTGCGAGCGCCAGGAGGAGAACGCCGGTTCCGATGAGGAATCTTGCACGGAAGAAGGCAGAGCTATTCATAACCGCTCACTCCGGATTGCCTGTAGAGGGTGGCGCGGCCAAGCAAAGCGAAGAGGATCGTCAGAAGCACCGTCGCCGCGGAGAGGATCAACCCGTAGGGTACCACAGCCGTCCAGCCATCGGCGGCATGGACGAGGTTGTTGACGAAGGCGAGACCGAGGACGAGGACGTAGCCGATTACATGGAGCCAAACCGCCCCTTGCCTACGCCGCTCCCTTCGAAACAGGAACTCCAATACACCGG
Organism: Sinorhizobium sp. P24N7; assembly: GCF_042436655.1. NCBI lineage: Bacteria > Pseudomonadati > Pseudomonadota > Alphaproteobacteria > Hyphomicrobiales > Rhizobiaceae > Sinorhizobium > Sinorhizobium sp. P24N7. The sequence goes on from NZ_JBHMIW010000019.1 coordinate 68,215, forward strand.
CCACGCCAGCAATCACGCCGGCAATGATGCCGGCAAAGAGCAGCCAGGCGGAGAAGTTCTGCCACATGATATGTCCCGTCTGCCAGAAGGCGATATCGGTCAGAAGGGCGAGCGTAAAACAGACGACCGGAAACGGCACGAGCAACGAATGGACCGGGGTGGTGACGGTCGCGGCAGTCGATGCGGAATTTAGATTCATCGGCGCCTCCTGTTCGGTCGACCGTTGAAACCTCGGGCCCGCCCATTTGTTCCGGGAGCGCTCGCGGCGGGCGGTTCGGCCGGCTACGCAACCACAGGAGGTGCGGATTGGAACCATGAAGCACCCCAAACAGTTTCGCCTTGCGACACAGTAATTCGATGCCGTGTTTCGACCGGCGGCCTGCGCCGGCGACCTTTTTGAAACCTGACCGGCGGGGTCTTGGTCAGCCGCTCGGAGGACTAGGGGGCGTGATGGGCCCGTTGGCGACGCATATGGCAGTGCACATCCTGCTGATGAACCTCGCCGCGCCCCTGGCTGCAGTCGCAATGACTTGGGGTCGGCCGCAGCGGCGGGAAATCGCCGGGTGGGCTCTGCCGCTTGCGACACTTGCGCAGATCGCCGCCCTTTGGGCCTGGCATGCGCCGCCATTTCTCAAGCGGGCCCTGGAATTTCCCACAGTTCATTTGCTCATGAATGCCAGCCTGTTCCTGACCGCATTCCTGTTCTGGCGGGCGGTCCTGCTTCTTCATGGCAAGCGTTCCTGGCAACCGATCGTTGCCCTTCTGATGACCAGCAAGCTCTATTGTCTTCTCGCCGTACTCTTCGTCTTCGCGCCGCGAGCGCTCTACCCCGCTTTCGCTGCATCCCACACGGCGCATGCAACTGGAACCCTGAACGCGACTTTGGCCGATCAGCAGCTCGCGGGGCTTATCATGCTGGTCGCCTGTCCTGTGACCTATGTTCTCGCAGGGATCGTGATTGCCGCGCGCTGGCTTTTGACGATGGAGGAAGACGATGCCGGATCCAGAGCAGGTGCAGCAGCGTGGACCTGAGAAACCTTCACTGGACGGCCGTTGCGAAAATCGTCGGGGTCGGCGCCGTGCTGCTCGTGACCGCGGGCGTCGTGTTCGTCTGGTCCGGCATCTACAACGTCGCGGCCTCCAAGGACCACCTGCGGATTACGACATGGATCCTGACGCTGATCCGCGAACGATCGATCGCCAACCGAAGCTTTACGATCGAAGTTCCGCCGCTCGAAGACGACGGCATGATCCGACTCGGGGCATCCCATTTCGAAGGTGCGTGCGTAGCGTGCCACAACCGCCCCGGCGAAGAGATAAATCCGATCGTCAGCGGCATGCTGCCCCCGCCTCCGGATCTGATGGACATCGGCAAGCGCCGCCCGCCGGAGGAGATCTTCTGGATCGTCAAGCACGGCCTCAAATATACCGGCATGCCGGCATGGCCGAATACCCGGCGCGACGACGAAGTCTGGGCCGTCACGGCATTCCTCGCAAGCCTGCCCGCAACGGCAGGCAATTATCCCGACCTGGCAGGCCTCACGCGCAGCCAGGCGAGTAGAGATGAGGGATCCGTGAGCGGCAGCGCCTTGACCGCCTGCGGGCGCTGCCATGAACGCGAAGGCACAGGCACGAACGGCGACCGTGTCCCGCGGCTCGCGGGACTTCCCGAAGCCTATCTCCTGCGCAGTCTCCAGGAATATGCGCAGGGTGCCCGGGCGAGCGGTGCCATGGAACCGGTCGCCGACCTTCTGTCAGAGGACGCCATGCGGGAGCTGGCAGCGCATTACTCCGCACTTCAGCCAACCGCCGGAAACCAATCGGCGTCACCTGACCCTGAGCAACTCAGGCGCGGCGAAGCCATAGCCAGGCGCGGCATCGCGCATCAGGGCGTACCGGCCTGCCTGAGCTGCCATTCCGGACGTCAATCGCCGCAGTTTCCGGTCCTCGCCGGCCAGCATGCCGAGTACATAGAGGAGCAGATACGGCTCTGGCGGCGCGGCGGGCGGATCGGGACCCCCTATGGGAGGATCATGACGGCGGTTGCCGGCGCACTGGACGAAGCGCAGATCGAAGACGTCGCCGCCTATCTGGATTCGCTGCCTCCGGGAAGCGCCACGGCGCCGATGACGGAGGCGAACCGATGAGGCTCGCCCGATATTTCGCGGTGGCAAGCGCTCTCGCGCTGCAGGGCTGCGCCGGGCTGCAGTCCGCGCTCGATCCTTCCGGAGCGGAAGCCGAGCGCATCGGCACGCTCAGTTGGCTGCTGATCCTGTTCTCTACCGCCATTCTCGTCGGGGTCTGCCTGATCACGGCGGTCGCGCTTTTCGGCGGTGAGCGCTGGCGTGCCCGCATCGCGGGCGAAAGGGTGGTCATCGGTGGCGGTCTCGTTTTCCCGATCCTCGCTCTCAGCATCCTGCTGGGCTACGGCTTCTATCTTATGGCGCCCGGCACCACTGCGGCCCGTTCGCAGGGCGGATTGCGCATCGAGGTCGTGGGCGAGCGCTGGTGGTGGCGGGTGACCTATGTCGACGAGACCGGTCGCCGCATCGAGAGCGCCAACGAAATCAGGCTGCCTGTCGGGCGGCCGGTGGAATTGGAACTGACATCGGCAGACGTTATTCACAGCTTCTGGGTGCCGCGGCTCGCCGGCAAGCTCGACATGATCCCCGGCCATACCAACACGCTGACGCTTCAAGCGACGACGGCCGGCATCAGTCGCGGCCAATGTGCGGAATATTGCGGCGGGCCGCATGCCTTCATGTCCTTTTACGTGATCGCCATGCCCGAAGATCAGTTTTCCTCCTGGCTGGCAGGTGAGGCCGGCGACGCCTCGGCTGCGAAACAGGATCAGGCCGCAGGGCAGGCGCTGTTCCTCTCCTCCGGCTGTGCCGCATGCCACCGGGTCCGCGGCACGGATGCCCGGGGTACGATCGGCCCCGATCTCACGCATGTGGGCAGCCGGCACTCGCTTGCCGCTGCCACGCTCGAGAACGATGTCGCCGCCTTCGTCCGCTGGATCCGCGACGGCCAGCACGTGAAGCCGGAAAATCTGATGCCGCCATACGAGATCTTCACCGACGACGAATTGCGGCAGCTCGCCGCCTATCTGGACCAGTTGAGGTGACCTATGCTTGACTTCGCCGGCCTCGGACTTTGGCTGAATCTCGCGATTTTCGCGGGGGCGGCCGTGGCAGTCTGGATGGCTGGCGTCAGGATCACCGGCTATGCCAATGCGATCAGCGAGAAGACGGGCGTAGGCCAGGCCTTCATCGGCGTCGTGCTTCTCGGCGGCATCACTTCGCTCCCGGAGCTGGCGGTAGGCGTGACCTCGTCGCTCAGCGGTGATGCCAGTCTCGCGGTCAACAGCATCCTGGGCGGCATCGCCATGCAGGTGGCGATCCTTGCCCTTGCCGACATGCTGATCGGCCGCCAGGCACTGACTTCGGTCATTCCCGACCCGGTCGTCATGCTGCAGGGCGGCTTCAAGATCCTTCTCCTGTCGATCGTCGCCGCCTCGATCGTGGTGGGGGACGTGCCGGTGCTTTTCTCGGGCGTGTGGATGTGGTTGCTTGCAGCGGTCACGGGCTTCGGCATGTGGGTCTTGTCACGCTCGAAGCGCGACAAGCCCTGGATCGCGAATGACGAGGAGGTTACGCCCGAAAAGGAGGAAGAGAGGGCGCGGAAGGAGGCCGAAGACAGCAAGAAGAAATCGCTGCGCGAGGTGGGCTGGGCGACTGCCGGCTGCGGCGCCGTCATCATCGTCGCGGGCTATTTGCTGTCGCGTTCGGGAGATGCGATCGCCGAAGCGACCGGACTCGGCCAGAGCTTCATCGGCGCGGTCCTCGTGGCGATTGCGACGTCGCTGCCGGAAGTCAGCACGGTGTTCAGCGCCACGCGTGCCGGCCTCTATACCATGGCCATGTCGGATATCTTCGGTACGAACCTCATTGATCTCTTCCTTCTTTTCATCGTCGATATCACCGGAGGTGCCGACGCGGTGATGAACGGCGCCGGGCGCTTCGAAGCCTTTGCAGCGCTGATCGCGATCACGGTCACGGCGATCTTCTTCATCGGGCTGGTCGAACGGCGGGACCGGACGATCTTCAGGATGGGTTACGACTCCTTCGCGGTCCTCACCGTTTACCTGGCGGGGCTGGTCGTCCTCTATTTCCTGCGCGACACTGGCGGCGGAGGCGGATGATGGAACTGCCAAATCCCGATACCCGGCCCGAAGGCGAGGTCCGTGAACTGGAGCGCATCTGGGCGACGCCGCGCGGTTGGCGGCTGGTGACGGCCGTCAACAATACGGTGATCGGTCTTCTCTACATCGGCGTCGCGTTTCTCTTCTTCCTCATGGCCGGTCTGCTCGCCGTCGTCATGCGCACGCAGCTCGCCCTCGGCGACAATCGCCTCATAGACCAGGACCTCTACAATCAGATGTTCACGGTCCACGGCACGACGATGATGTTCCTCTTTGCCGTGCCGGCGGTCGAGGCGCTCGGCGTCATGCTGCTGCCGCAGATGCTGGCGGCGCGCGATCTGCCTTTTCCGCGCCTGAGCGCCTTCGCCATCTGGGCCTATGTGGTCGGCGGGCTCGTTTTCTTCTCGACCATCTTCTACGACCTCGCGCCGAAAGGCGGCTGGTTCATGTATCCGCCGCTGACGCTCATGGAATATTCGCCGGGTGACAACGCCGATTTCTGGCTGCTCGGCATCGGCTTCATCGAGATTTCGGCGATCGCCGGGGCGGTGGAGATCGTCGTTGGCGCGCTGAGGACACGGCCGCCGGGCATGTCGCTCGCCAAGATGCCGATCTTCGCCTGGACGATGCTGATCTTCGCCAGCATGATCATGTTCGCCTTCCCGGCAGTGATCCTGGCGACGATGATGCTGGAGATCGAGCGGGCGTTCGGCTGGCCCTTCTTCACCGCCGCGCTGGGGGGAGATCCGCTGCTCTGGCAGCATCTCTTCTGGTTCTTCGGGCACCCGGAAGTCTACATCATCTTCCTTCCGGCCGCGGGCCTCGTCTCGATGATGGTACCGACCATGGCCCGCACGCCGCTCGTGGGCTATCACCTGATCGTCGTCGCCTTGATCGGCACGGGCTTTTTCAGCTTCGGGCTCTGGGTGCACCACATGTTCACGACAGGCATTCCGGCGCTGAGCCTCGCCTTCTTCTCCGCCGCCAGCATGGCGGTCGCCGTTCCCTCGGGCATCCAGGTCTTTTCGTGGATCGCGACCATCGCCGCGGGACGGGAGCGCTTCCGAATAACGACCGCATCGCTGTTCATTCTCGGCTTCCTGTTCATTTTCACCCTTGGCGGGCTTACCGGCGTCATGGTGGCCATGGTGCCCTTCGACCATCAGGTACACGACACCTACTTCGTGGTTGCACATTTCCACTATGTGCTGATCGGCGGGTTCGTCTTCCCGGTGTTTGCGGCGATCTATTACTGGATGCCGCTTTTCAGCCGCCGAATGCTCTCGGAACGGCTGGGCCGGTGGGTTTTCTGGCTGATCTTCATCGGCTTCAACGTCACCTTTCTGCCGATGCATCTGACCGGTCTCAGAGGCATGCCGCGGCGGGTCTGGACCTATCCCGGCGACATGGGCTGGGACACGCTGAACCTCATCTCAACCGTGGGGACCTATGTGCTTGCCGCCGGCGTACTCGTCTTTCTGGTGGATCTCGCCGCGAAGTTCCGCCCCGGCAACGGACCTCACGAGAACCCTTGGGGAGCGGGCACGCTCGAATGGCTGCCGAACGACGTCTACTCCACCCGAAGCATCCCTCACATCACCAGTCGCGAACCGCTCTGGGATCGGCCGAGCCTCCCTCAGGAGGTACGCGACGGCCATCACTATCTTCCAAACGCTCCGACCGGCTGGCGGGAAACGATCGTGACCTCGCCGATCCATGCCCGTCCGCAATATGTCATCCAGATGCCCGGTCCCGGCTGGCCGCCTTTCCTCGCGGCCGTCTTCACGGCGGCGTTCTTCCTGCTGCTGACGGTCAAGATGGTGACGATCGCGACGATCTGCGGAGTTCTCGCCATCGCCTTCATCCTCGTCTGGGCCTGGGGGCTCGACCCCGGGCCTTCGAAAGGCATGATCGAAATCGCCAAGGGCGTTCGCCTTCCCACCTATATGAGCGGACCGACATCGCATTCCTGGTGGGCGATGGTGGTCCTGATGTTCGTTGCGGCGTCCCTCTATCTCGCCTATGTCTTTTCCTACCTTTTCCTCTGGGTCGTCTCGCCGGAGGTCTGGGCCCCGGCAGGTTCTCCGGAACCACCGCCGCTTCGCTGGCCCTTGGGGTCCGCGGCGCTGCTTCTTACCGGCTCGGGTATCTTATGGCTTGTCAGCCGCAGGCTGGGGATGTTCTCGGCATCGCGCCTGGCAATGGCGGCCGCCCTGCTTCTTTCGCTCGCCTGCCTGACGGGTGCGTTCGCACTTGAACTCCGGGGACACTTGGCGACGGGCTTGAGCCCCAATGGGAACGCTTACGGAGCCATGGTTTATCTCGGCGCCGTTCTCTTCGCTCAACTCGTCTTCGCCCTGCTGATCATGGGACTGTTCGCGATGGCGCGGCATCTGGCCGGGAAGCTGGATGCCGTACGGCGGGTGACCTACGACAGCTACGCGCTGCTCTATCACTACGCCGTCGCCCAGTCGCTGCTGGGCCTCGGACTAATTCACGGCTTCCCGCGACTGATCGGATAGGTGCGTCATGAACGATCCCGTCCGCGAACCACCCATTGCCGGCGCAATTCTCTTCCTTCTGGCCGGGCCGATTCTTTGGGGTGGACATCTGCTTGCCGTCTATACTTTCCACGCCGTGGCATGCGCCGCCGCGGGGCCGTGGGCGACCACCATCGTTCCGGCATCCATCGTCGTGGCCACACTCGCCGCGGCCGGAGCACTCTTGCTGGCCTTCTCTTTTCCGGGAAAGCTCGCGCAAACGCTTCGCTGCGCCGATCCGGGAGACGACCAGCCCTTCCTGATCCGCGCGGGGCGCCTTCTGACGGTCCTGGCCCTGACGGGCGTCCTGTGGACCGGCTCTGGAGCGCTCGCGCTTGCGCCATGCGCACAGTTCAGGTGAGTTCTAAGCCGAACCGCGCAACATGATCTCCGCGCTCAGCAAAATGCGTTCGTCGTCGCGAAAGGCTTCACCGTTACCGGAAGCCTCGCCGAGCTTGAACAGGAGAAGTTCGATCGCCAGCCTGCCGATTTCGTTGTAGTTCTGCGCGACCGTGGTCAGTGGCGGACAGGTGTAGCGGGACAAGGGATGGTCGTCGTGCCCGGCGACCCTCAGATCGCTGTCGGCATCCCGCCCGACCTTCAGGCCGGACTGAAACGCGGCGGCAATGACGCCGAAGGCGACGCGGTCGTTCGCGCAAAGAACGGTTTGCGTCGGGAAACCGCCACTGGACAGGATGCGCAGCGTCTCGTCGAAGCCGAACTTCTCGAAGTCCCAGGAGGCATATGCCGTCGTCTCTACGACCGCCGGCTTCATCTTCAGCTGCCGCATGGCTTCGACATAAGCGTCCTGGCGCGCCATGGCGTTGTTGTTGACCGGGGGCATGCCGAGATAGCAGGGCGGGCCACCCGAACGGCAGAGATAGTCGACCATCAGCCTGAAGCTCTGCCGGTTGTCGGTTCCGACGAAGGAGGAACTGTCGTCGAGCGGCGAGTCGACATAGATCAGCGGTATGCTTTGTCCGAGCGCGCTCAGCTTCTGGTGATGCGACTGGACGCCGAGTGGCGCGATGATCGCGCCGGCGACGTTCATCGACTTGAAGGTTTCGATCGCCCGTTCTTCCATCTCGGGCCTGCCGTCCGAGGAAAGGACGAAGGCGAGGAAGCCCGCCTGATCGGCAATGTGCTCGATGCGGCGCGTCAGCGCCATGTAGAACGGGTCCGTCGAGTTGGGCACGATGACCCCGAGGATATTGGTGCGGCGGCGGTTCAGGTTGACGGCGAAGATGTTCGGGCGAAAGCCCGATTGCTTTATCGCCGCCTCGATGGCGTCGCGTGTCTTCTTGCGCACCGATGAGGGGTCGTTGAAATATTTGGAGACGGTGGGGCGCGACAGTCCGACGAACTCCGAAAAATCCTCCATCGTCTTGATCTGTCTGGTCACGGTCGAAGCGTCCCCGCTCATCTGATTTGGTCTTTCGGAATATTCACCGATCACGGCGCTTCCGCTAGAGCGGGTTGAGGAAAAGTGTGCGCGGCTTTCCGCCCGCATCCCGCTCTGACGTCTTGATCTAGACCCGGCACGCTGCGAAATAGTCCTGCAGAACGGCGTCGACGGCGGCAAGCGCCAACGGCTTGGCCTGCGGCGCGACCTCGCCATTGCGAACGCGCGCGTAGCTGCCGGCGAGAAACTGGCTGATCAGCGTTTCCGGGATCGCAACGCCGTCGAGCAGAGACATGAGTTCGTCCACGGCTGCAGCGGCCTTCGGATGCGGCCAGTAATAGCGTATGCGGTCGCTATAGGAGAAGTGCCGCTGAAGGCGCTGCTCGTCCGCCGAGCCGTGATAGTATTTGCCCCAGTTCGCCGGTTCCTCGCGCATCACCGCTTCCGTGACTTCGGCAAGCGTGCGCTCGCGCGCGGCCGGAAAGAGAAAGGCAGCGATCTGGTCGAGGCCGTAGAGGGCTTCACGAAGAGCAAAGGTGAGGCCGGGTCCGACCTTCAGGATCGCGAAGCCGTCGGCGACCAGTTGGCGAAGCGCATCCGGCGTCTGGTAATCGGTGGAATGGGCCTCGAAGACCATCCCGTCAAGTTGGCCCAGCGTGGCGCTGAGCTTTTCGGCCCTGGCACGATCATAGGCAATGACGTTCTCGTTGCCGAATTCCACGCCCGGCTGGACGACGGCGCCCACGACGCGGCTGAAGGCACCGGCGGCGCCGGCTTCCTCGAATGCCGCGCGATGGACGCGCACGGTTTCTATGGCGGCTTCGGGAGCAGTCACCTCGAGCGTGTCCAGCTCTTCGAGCGCGCCGCCCGGTATCGGGACTTCGGTGCCGATGATGTAGACCGGGAGTACACCCCCACGGCCGCCGATGGCGTCTTCGGCGACGGCCGCGAGCCGCGCCGCGCGGACCGCCGTCGTGGCATCGGGCAGGGCCGTCGGTTCGCCGGCGCATCCCATGCTGGTGTCGAGATGCAGTTTGGTGAATCCAGCTTTCGCGTAGGCCGCGATCATCGCCTCTGCCTTGGCCATCGCCTCCGCGGCGGGCAGATGCTTCCAGGGATTGGGGCCGAGATGGTCGCCGCCGAGCAGGATCTTCTCCCGGGGGAACGCGATCCGGTCGGCGATGGCGCCGACGAAGCGGGTGAAATCCTCAGGCGTCATTCCGGTATAGCCGCCGTCCTGATTGACCTGGTTGCAGGTCGCCTCGATCAGCACCGGCGTATTCTCCCGGCGCGCACGCAGCATGGCGGCTTCGATGACGAGCGGGTGCGCGGAACAGATCGACGGTATGCCGCGCGGACCGGGACGCTTGCTCCACCGGGCGATGTCGATGAGATAGTTCTCTTGCATGATCAGGCCTGTTGCTCGCTGATGAATCGTTCGAGTTCCGCGCGTGTCGAAGCGCCTTCCATAGGGCCGAAGTGCATGACGGCGCGGGCGCCGGAAGCGGCGGCGAATTCAAGGGCCTCGCGGGGGCTCGCCCCGTTGAGCCAGAAGCTGACGAAGGTGGCGCCGAAGCAATCGCCGGCCCCGGTCGGGTCGACCTCCTCGACAGGGAAGCCCGGCAGGGAGAGCGCCGTCACCGCATCGAAATAGCTGGCGCCTGCCGCGCCGCGTTTGACGACGACGGCTTTGATGCCGGATGCGAGGAGCTCCGCGACCGCCTGACCTTCCGTCTTGGCTTCGGTGAAGAGGAAAAGCTCGTCTCCGCTCGGCAGGAAGAGATCTGTCTCGGCGAGCACCGTAAGCAGCGCCTCGCGCATGCCGGGGCTTTTGAGGATCTCCGGGCGAAGATTCGGATCGAAGGAGACGGTGCCCCCGCCCGCCTTGACGATCCCGATCGCGGCGAGAATGCTTTCGACCACGCTCGGCGCGTAGAGCGACGAGCCCATGACATGGATATGGCTGCATTCGCCGACGAGTCGGGTCATTCGCTCGTCGAGCATGATCTTGCCGCAGGCGCTGTCGCGGATGTTGAAGACGAAAGCGCGGCTGCCATCGGGCCGGTAGCGGACGAAGGCGCTGCCGGTCGTGGCGAGCGGATCGACCTCGATGCCGGAAATGTCGACGCCGTCGCCCTTGAGGCGTTCGAGGTTGACCGTGCCGAAATCATCCCCTCCGACGCGGGAGATGATCGCGCATGGCTGACCGAGCTTCCCGGCCTGGTCGATGAATATGGCCGGTGCACCTGAAGGGAAGGGGCCGATGAGCGGCGTCGCCTGGCGGAACCCGTCACCCTTCTCGGTCGCGATGATTTCGACGAGAATCTCGCCGATCGTCAGTATCTTGTGCATGTGGATGTCACTCGTGTCGGGGTTCAGCGCTTTGCCTGCTTGGCGCGGACGTCGAGCCAGACGGCGACGAGGATCACCAGGCCCTTGACGATCAGCTGATAGAAGTAGGGGACGGAGAGCATGTTCATGCCGTTGTTCATCACGCCGATGATGAGCGCGCCGATCAGCGTGCCGACCATGGTTCCGACGCCGCCGGCAAGGCTGGTGCCGCCGAGAACGGCCGCGGCGATGGCGTCAAGTTCGTAGCTCATGCCCGCATTGGTCTGTGCGGAGAACAGGCGGGAGGAAAGCAGAATGCCGCTGATGGCCGCCATCACGCCGGAGATCATGAAGATCAGGATCTTCAGCCGGTCGACCTTGATGCCGGAGTAGACGGCCGCCTCGCGGTTGCCGCCGGTCAGATAGGCGCGCCGGCCGAAGCTCGTCTTGCTGAGCACGATCTGATTGATGACGAAGAGGACGGCGACGACCCAGATGATGATCGGCAGCCCCAGGAAACTCTCGGTGCCGATTGCGGTCCAGGTTTCGTTCTCGATCATGGCCGGCGCGCCGTTGGTGGGCAGGCTCACCATGCCGCGATAGATACCCATGGTCGCGACGGTGACGATGAAGGACGGCAAGAGCAGCTTGGCCGTCAGCACCCCGTTCAACATTCCCATCAGGGCGCCGGCAACGAGCGTCAGCGCGATCGCCGGCACGAAACCCATCCCGAAGGCAAAGCATTGCGCCCCGACCATTCCTGCCACCGCGATGATCGAGCCGACGGAAAGGTCGATCTCGCCGAGCAGGATCACCCACGTCATCCCGAAGGCCGCGATCGCGACAACGGCGACCTGCTGCAGGATGTTCATGAAGTTTACAACCGTCATGAAGCGCGGGTTGAAGAAGGAAAAGACGATGCAGAGCATCACCAGCGATAGGAAGATGCCGCCATATTGCTTGAGAGCCCGAACAAGGGCGGCTTTGGCTGCTGTGTTCTGTGTCATGATTGAAACCCTGTCGCGTGAGCCATGATCGTCTCTGGAGTGAGGGCGGAACCTTCGAGCGTGGCGCCGGGCGCGCCTTCATGCATGACGACCACGCGGTCGCTCATTCCCAGGACTTCGGGCAGGTCGGAGGAGATCAGCAGAATTGCCGTTCCCTCGGCCGCCAGCTGGCGGATGATCTTGTAGATCTCGAATTTCGCGCCGACGTCGACGCCGCGGGTCGGCTCGTCGAGGATCAGCACCCTGGGTCGCGTGAGCAGCCATTTGGCGAGCACGATCTTCTGCTGGTTGCCGCCGCTGAGCGCCCCCGCCGGCGTTTCCAGCGAGTTCGTCTTGATGGAGAGCTTCCCGACCTGTTCGGATGCCGCCGCCCGTTCCGCGCCGTTGCGGATGAAGCCCAAACCTCCGGCGAAGTTCGCGAGAGCCGCCATGGATATGTTCCACTCGACGCTGTGGCCGAGGACAAGGCCCTCTTCCTTCCGGTTCTCCGTGACAAAACCGACGCCGCGGGCGATTGCCTCGTCCGGGGAACGGAACCGCACGGACTCGCCATCGAGGCGAACCGTGCCTTCGGCGTTCTTCATGCCGAAGAGCGCGTTCATCACCTCCGAGCGGCCCGAACCGACAAGGCCGAAGAAGCCGAGGATCTCACCGGCGCGCACGTGGAAGGACACGTCGTGAAACTCGCCTTCGCGCGTCAACCGGTCGACTGCAAGGACCGGGGCGCCGTCCGCCGCCACACGGTGCATCGGCGGCGGGTAGATTTCGTCCATGCGGCGTCCGACCATCAATGCGATCAGCATCTCGATGGTGACTTCGTCGCGCGCATGCGTCGAGACATATTCGCCGTCTCTGATGACGGTGATGTCGTCGCTGAGCCGCATGATCTCTTCCATACGGTGCGAAATATAGATGATCGCGGCGTTGCGTTGCTTCAGCCGGCCGATGATCCCGAAGAGGATCTCGGCCTCGCTGTCGCTGAGCGAGGAAGTCGGCTCGTCCAGAATGACGACCTTGGCATCATGGCTCAGGCCCTTGGCGATCTCGACGAGCTGTCGCTGGGCGATCGAGAGATTGCCGACCTTCTCCGTCACGTCGATAGGAAGTCCGAGGTCGGCTACGATCTGTTGCGCCTTTGCGACGAGCGCCTTGTCGTTGATGAAGCCGAAACGGCGCGGCTCGCGCGTGGCGAGGATGTTCTCAGCGACCGTCAGATTGTTGCAGAGGCTCAATTCCTGGAAGACGATCGCCAGCCCGAGCGAGGCGGCCTCCTGCGGGTTGGCGGGCCGGTAGGCCTGCCCGTCGAGAACGATCTCTCCCGACGTCGCCCCGTGCACGCCGGCGAGAATCTTCATCAAGGTCGATTTGCCGGCGCCGTTTTCGCCGAGCAGCGTATGCACCCGGCCGCGCCGGACTTCGAGCCGCATCCCCTTGAGGGCGGCGACCTGCCCGAAGGACTTGGTGACATCGGTGATCTTGAGAATGGTATCCGCAGCGGAACCATGCATGGCGGGCCTCCTTCAGCCGGACCGGAGCGTATCCGGCGGCATGCGCCGGATACGCCCGTGGTATGCCGCCGCCAGCAGGCGGCAGCCGTCCTGGGAGGGACCTATTTCCCGGTGTAGACGCCCGGTACGATCGGCTGCTCGGCCGGTACCGTCTCTCCGGCGACAACCTTTACGGCGGTGTCGATCGCCTGTTTACCCATCTGGTCCGGGAATTGCTGGATCACGCCGACCATTACCGGATTGCCGTCGACGGCATCGCGTGCTTCCTTCATGCCGTCGAAACCGATGACCTTGACCTGCGATTCCAGTCCGGCAGCCTTGACGGCAACGGCCGCGGCAAGGGCCGCATCGTCGCCGAAGCCGAAAATGCCGGTAATGTCGGGGTTGGCCTGCAGCATGTTCTGTGCGGCGGCGAGGGCTTCGGCGCGGGTGATGCCCGTCTGGGTCGCGACGATCTCCATTTCCGGATGCTTGGCGATCGCTTCCTTGAAGCCGTTGACGCGATTGACCACCGACTGAACCGTCGGATAGTCGATAATGGCGACCTTGCCCCTGTTTCCGAGAACCTCGGCCATGAGCTCGCCCGCCTTCACGCCGCCGGTGAAATTGTCGGTGCCGATATGCGACGTCACCGTCGCCCCATTGGCCGGAACGTCGACGGTGATCACCTTGATGCCGGCCTTTTCCGCCTTTGCGATGGCCGCGCGTACGCCCTGGCTGTCGACAGGCGAAATGACGATCACATCAACGCCCTTGACGATGAAGTCCTCGACGTCGGCGAGCTGCTTGTTGAGGTCCTGATTGGCGATCGCCACTTCGAGCGCGACGTTCTTTTCCTTGGCTTCGGCTTTCATCGCCTCGGCGAGCTCAATGTAGAACGGGTGCTGCTGGGTCAGGAGCGATGCGCCGATGCCGTCGGCGAAGGCGCCGGATGCCAGCAAGGTGAGCGCGGTGCCGGCGACGAGAGTTTTGAGAATGCGGGGCATGTTCATGGTTTCCTCCCTTGGAAACGGCGGGCCTTCAACGTTTGCAACCAGGCAGGCGGGCCCTCCCGTCCCTGACCTTGGCAGGGAGTAAACACCATAAAACTTATCGCGCGTCAATTTTAAAAAGAACACACAACAACAAAAAGCAGCGCGCGAGAAAATATTAGCTTCGGCTTCGATCCCCCGGATATTGCGGCACCGGAAGGGGAGGCAACCACCCCTCGCGCCGGACGACCCAGATCTCGTATTGGGGATTGAGGGCGGCCGGGGCGTCGTCCAGTGACCCGACGCGAATTTCGGTTTCCTCTTCTCCCGGGTTGAAGAGCCGCGATCCGCAGTCGGGGCAAAAGCCACGGCCGGCGAATATCTTGACTTCGCCAGAGCTCTTGAAAGCCCGGGTGGGCCAGACGGCGAAGGTCACGAAAGAAGAGCCGCTTTCCCTGCGGCAGTCCGCACAATGGCAAAGTCCCACCCGCAAAGGTTCTCCGCGCACCTCATATCTCAGCGCGCCGCAAAGGCACCCACCTGTTCTCGCAATCATCTGCCGGCATCTCCAATCTGGCTAAGCATCGAGCGGGATCAAGGAAAGGCGCATGCCCGTTTCGACCCGCATCCGCTCCAACTCTTTCAGATATCCGATGGTTCATGATTTTGTTTGGCCGGACCGGAAGCCATCCCAGCCCGTCGAGGCGGTGCGGCCCTTGGGGAGCGGGAGGCGTGACCCTATCTAAGAGGCGGTGCAACCACCTGAAGGCGAACGCTCATGTCAGACAAGCCGATCAGAATTCCAGGCCCCGACCATCCGATCACTGTCGAACGCAATCCCCGGCGTGTTGTAGTCAGGCTCGATGGCCGCATCGTGGCCGATACGCGCGACGCGCTCACATTGCGCGAGGCGTCCTATCCGCCCGTGCAATACATCCCCCGCAGCGACGTCGACATGTCGCTGCTTGCGCGCACCGATCATGGGACCTATTGCCCCTACAAGGGCGATGCGTCCTATTACAGCATCGCAGCCGGTGGCGAACGGTCGAAGAATGCCGTCTGGACCTATGAGAATCCGCATGAAGCGGTCCGCGAGATCAAGGAGCACATGGCATTCTATCCGGACCGGGTGGATGCGATCGAGGAAATGTAGCGGCAGGACCCGCTCGTTCGGCTCGACTGTCTGCCCTTCTACGAGAAGGAGAGAACGGCCCGACCCAGTGATTGCTCGCCACGCCGGAGGTAATTCTTCACTCGACAACCGGGCTGTCAGGTCGCGCTTCCGGGATTGCCGCGGCTTTCCGCGACAATCCTTCCCCGAGGCGACGATTCCATCCTCGGGGTAGGCAGGCTTGAGTTCTGGTTTTTCGGTTCCATTTGATGCTTGCAGGCGCAACATTATGAAGCAGGTGGTCGAATGACGCGGAACATCATGGCACTGGCTTTCACGGCCGTAATCGGAATGTGCAGTGCAGGCGTGGCGCATGCAGAGCAGTTGGCAGCGAGATCGAGCACCAGCATAAAGAATGATCTCAACTATCTGATTTACAAGCCGGACGACTATGCGTCGTCCGGCAACGCGTATCCGCTTGTTGTGTGGCTACACGGCGGCGATCAGGGCGGTACCGATATCGAGAAAGTCAGATCGAGTGGCATTCCGAAATTGATCGAGGAGGGAAAGAAATTCCCCTTCCTGGTGTTTTCACCTCAGAATCCGAGTGAAGAGCTGCTTTATCCGATCGAGAAAGTCGAGGCGGCACTTGACGAGGTGATGTCGAAGTATCGCGTCGATCGCGCGCGTGTCTATGTCGTGGGGTTCAGCCGCGGCGCTTTCGCGGCTTGGGCCATGGCAGAACAGTTTCCCGAAACATTCGCCGCTGTCGTTCCGATCGCCGGCGGCGGCAATCGCCACTACCTTAGCAGAACAAATGAAAAGGCAGCCTTCTGGGTGTTCCACGGCACGAACGATCAAGTCATCCCTTTGTCGGATTCAGTCGTGCTCTATGAGCGGCTTGTGGGTCTGAAGCGTAATGCTCGTCTGAGTGTTTTGGAGGACGTGGACCACTCGGGCGTCGAGCGGGCCGCCTTGAACGATCCCGAGCTCTGGGACTGGCTTCTGAAACAGCGCCTTGAGGTCGCGCCTGAGTAAACCTGTCGATCCTCAGCGCTTACCGCGGAATGCGAACGGCGTCTGGTTGACGCCCGCTCCGATCAGAAAGGCCGGTGAAGCCGACACCGCCGCCAGTGAGCCGTACGGCAGCTAGCGGCTTTCTCGCAACAATCGGTTGCTTCCCTCCCTATCACAAACCTGCCGGGCTTCAGGTGAGTTTAGCGAGGATGTCGTCGACGACACTTGGGACGGTATACGCCGTGTCGATATTGATGCCGGCAGGAAGATACTTCCGGGTACGATGATAGCGGAGTACCAGGGCCCGCTCGGTCGGCTCGAAACCCGGCTCATTGGGCCGCCCATCCAGTCGTCGGTTCAACGTCTCAACGTCGATGTCGAGCACGAAAACCTTATCGAACAGGTCCAGGAATTTGTGGAAATTGCGCGAGCCGCCACAAAAGAACGTGGCGGGATGGGTGGTGTCGGCAGCAATAGCTCGGACCTTCTCGACAGACCAGATCCAGTGCGCGTATCCCCAAGCGATGCGGTCTGCGCCTTCGGGTGGTCCTGCGAGCGCCTGGCCTGTCTCGGGATCGCCGACATAGGCCAAAACGCGGTCACCGTGGACGACATGGTAGCCCCGCCGCTCCAGTTCGGTAGCGACAGACGTCTTTCCAGTACCCGAGCCGCCTTCGATTAGATAGTTCTTGATGCCCATGGGCCTTTTTTATCACCGCCTTCAATCCGGTGTGAAGACACTCTACCTGGGGTGTGCTCAGCAAGGGTATCGCCTTGCGGAAAGAAGGTACTCGCAAACTTCGAACCGCCAGCAAACAGCGCTGTCAACGGCACTCCGCTTGCTAGTGCCGCTGCCGCACCGATGCCACCCGAAGCTGCAAGATTCATCCTACCCCCGTAGCCATGCGGAAGAAGCGGCACGGTCCGTCGTCTTGCGGGAAGAAGGGGGACCCGGATTCGATCAGCACGCCTGCGCAAAGCGTTCATCAGCAGGTCCGCATCGAGACCTTCCGGCCCCTCGATCCAGACGGGCGTGCCGCCGAAAGCCGCACTCGTTTCGGTATCGGCGCGCCGATCTCCAACGGCCTCGGCATTTCGCCGCATTGTAGGAACAGCAGAGACCGACTTCACGTTTTGAAATGAACGGTCACCGAAAATGAGTTCCCATTCGGTGCCAGTGCGGTCATGTCTTTGCGACGCTCGTATGAGCCATTGCTCGACGACACACGAATCAAAGAGCTGACAGCATGGAAAATCCGGTTGCACTGAATCGTCTTTCCGAGAACACGGTCTTCCGTAAAGGCGATGTTTTCGTACTCTTCGGCGAACTGTTCGGCCGCGGATACGCCACCGGTTTGCTCGAGGAAGCTCGGCGGGCCGGAATGGAGATTGTCGGGATCACCGTCGGGCGGCGCGACGAGAACAACGCGCTTCGGCCGCTCGATGCCGAGGAACTGTCTTCAGCGGAGGCCCGGCTGGGCGGCAGGATCATCAACATACCTCTTATGGCGGGTTTCGATCTCGATGCGCCCGCAGACGGCCCAACTCCCACCGATCTCCTGGCAAAGATGACGCTTGAGAGCTGGGAACACGACAAGCTCGACTGGGACTATGTGAGGCAATGCCGCGACATCGCCACTGCGCGTTTTACGGAGTCGCTTGCAAAGGTCATGACCGTTCTCGACGGAATGATCGCCGCTGGCCGCAATGTTTTCTTCGCCCACACAATGGCCGGAGGCATCCCGAAGGCGAAGGTACTCTTGGTCGTCGCCAATCGAATCTACAAGGGAACCGGAACCCGCCACATGTCGTCGCAAACCTTGCTCGACAGTGATATGGGAAAACTCATCCTGCAGAATTTTGACGACGTCTCCGCAAACACCTTTCGCCATCTCATTGATTTCAGCGCGGCGATTCGCGAGCGCGTGGAAGCTTCGGGCGGTCAAATACGATATACGGCCTATGGTTACCACGGATCGGCGATCCTCATTGACGGAAGCTATTGTTGGCAGACCTACACCAACTACACCCAGGGTTATGCCAAGATGCGGCTCGAAGGCATTGCAGAGGAAGCCTGGGCGAAAGGCATCAAGGCAACTGTCTATAACTGTCCCGAAATCCGGACCAATTCGTCCGATGTGTTCACGGGTATCGAACTGCCCCTGATACCGCTGCTGCTTGCGTTGAAGAAAGAAAACGGTGGCCAATGGGCAGACGAACAGTGGCAGGCCTGCGAGCAGCTTCTGGCAGACGGCTTAACCATGAAGGATGTGTTCCGGAAGATCACCGACATGCAGGCCAGCGAGGTCATGCGCCCGTTCTATGAGTTTTCGGCATGGCCCATGGCAAACAGCCAGGCACAGGCCGATTTGACCATCGGCACGTCCAACGAAATCACCCGGATGCATCGGGATAGCAAGTTGATGATCAGCGATCTCCTGAGCGGTCTCGTCGTGAAGGCAACCGGGCAGCTGATTTTCGGCGAATCTTCCGAACCCTCCGGTCCCGTCCTGTGGCTCAACCACGATATCGTGGCTCGGCGACTTAACGCTTCCCACCCGCATGCGAAGGCTCCCGCGCCGCTTGTCACGCAGGGAACGGAATCCTCGCATCTTGAGATGGCGTGACGGGTTCCCAGCTTAGCGTGGAAGCTGGTGTTTTGGCCATGAAGCGACGATTCCTCAGACAGGAATGGGCCTTCATTTCCGCCACTGTCCGCCGTCTGCTTACGACGACATGATCTGCATGCCTAGATCGCGAAGAGGGGTGAGCAGATCCTCGGAACACTTCCTGCTCACAATAAGCCCGTCGACGTCATCGAAGCCAACGACGCTGTACGCGGAGACCGCACCGAGCTTTTCCCTCGAGCCAAGCACGACCGTCTCCGCAGCCTGCCGGCAGATCGCCCGCTTCACCGCCGCCTCCTCGCGGTCTCCCGTCGTCAGGCCGTGCTCTACATGGATACCGGTCACGCCCATGAAGTAGAGATCCACGCGGATCTGCGAAATTGCTTCGATGGCGACGGCGCCTACGGAGACGTTCGAATGCTTGTAGATGTGACCGCCGATAAGCTCCACATCCACCCCCGGATGATCAAGAAGAGCGGTTGCGACGTCGGGGCTGTGGGTCACGACCGTCGCCTTCAAGGCCTTTGGGAGGACGCGCGCGAGCCTGATTGTCGTCGTGCCTCCATCCAGGAAGACGATCTGTCCTTCCTTGACCATGCCGGCGGCGACCTTGGCGATCTCGGCCTTGTCGTTGACGGACACATTTCGGCGCGTGGGAAGGTCTTTGAGTGCCTTGGAGGCGGGGAGAGCGCCGCCATGCACGCGTTGAAGTAGTCCTTCGCCAGCAAGCTCCCGAAGGTCTCGCCGGATCGTGTCCTCGGATAGGCCCAGCTTCCGGCTGAACTCTTTCGCGACGATCCGGCCTTCCTTACCGAGGGCGTCGAGGAGCAGCGCCTTGCGCTCAGTGGTCAGCATGTGGAAGCTTCCTTTTCAGATACTGCAAACCTGGCAATAACCGCTGCAATTGAATCCCTAGCTCCTCGGAAGTGACTGCAGGAATTTCCCGAACGTGGAAGCTCGCCTTAACGCGCCCGTGATGCGTCCGTCGCCTATGCGCCGCATATTGCACGAACACAAATATCATGCAATATCGTGCATAACGTGATGGAGAACGTGTATGTCGGTTGCAGATCGGATTCGGATCGAGCAGGTGACCACCCTGTCGGACGACTGGTATGTCCTGAAGAAGACGACCTTCAGCTTCCGTCGGACGGACGGAGAATGGCAGAGACAGAGCAGGGAGACCTACGATCGCGGCAATGGCGCGACGATCCTGCTTTACGATTTGCAGCGCCGAAAGGTCTTGCTCACCCGGCAGTTCCGCTACCCTGCCTTCGTCAACGGGTATGACGATCTTCTGATCGAGACACCCGCTGGCCTTCTGGACAAGGCAACACCGGAAGAGCGGATCAAGGCGGAGGTGGAGGAGGAAACCGGATACCGCGTCACCGATGTCAGTCAGGTGTTCGAAGCGTTCATGAGCCCTGGATCGGTGACGGAACGGCTTCACTTCTTTGTCGGAGCCTATTCGGCCGCTGATCAAGTGTCGGAGGGCGGTGGCGACCCGGACGAAGGCGAAGACATCGAACGTCTGGAGCCGACAATCGAAGAGGCGCTGAGGATGATCGCCGACGGCCGGATCCGCGACGGCAAGACCATTATGCTGCTGCAATATGCGGCGCTGCACCTCTTCAAGGAGACCGCATGTTTACCTTGAGAGCGGCGAAATGCGAAGACCTTGCGCGCAACTTCGAGATCTGGTGCACCTCGGTTCTGGCGACGCACCAGTTTCTCTCGGCGGAAGACTTCGACGAGATCGGCGCGCTCGTCGAGAAGTCGTACCTGCCAACCGCAGGTTTCACAGTTGCGGTTGACGCAGATGACACCGCCCATGGGTTCATGGGCGCGACCGGAGATCATGTCGATGCCTTGTTCGTCCATGCTGAGAGTAGGGGTCAAGGCAGTCGATGAATGCTCCTAAATCGTCGACACTGACTTGAACATCAATAGCGCGATTCCCACAGGGTCGATCGCCCATCCAGACCGAAGGCAAATTCATAAGCGATGAGTTCAGATCCGTGCAGCATCAAGATTCGTCGGGCTATATCTACTGAACCAGAGGCTGTGGCATCTGTATTCCGGAGGTCGCGCCAAGCCTTTCTCCCCTACTTGCCAGATCTGCACACCTTTGAGGAAGACAAGGCCTACTTCCGCAACATCGTGTTCCGAGACTGCGATGTGTGGGTGGCTGACGAACAGCAGTTGGTCGTCGGCTTCTGCGCCTTCAAGCAAGGTTGGGTGGAACACCTTTACCTCCTGCCTGGCTATACGGGCCGTGGGATCGGCCGGAAGCTGATTGCGAAGGCGCAGGACCATTTCGACCATCTTCAGCTCTGGGTTTTCCAGGCGAACGTTGATGCGATCGCCTTCTACGAGCGAAACGGGTTCGTCAGGATTCGTGAGACGGACGGAACCGACTGTCAGGAGAAGATGCCCGATGCGCTATATCGGTGGGATGCCGGCGTGACAGCAGGCGTGTAACGTCGGTGTCGCGTCGGCCTCATGAAGCTTTAACAACGGCTTCGGGCGAGTCTCAGACCTCACACCGCGCCTCGGATGTCTGCTTCTCTCATAACCGCCCTAGAAGCAGAAGGTCCGCCTCCAGCCCCTTTTCACCCTCAACCAATGGCAACTCCCCACGTCTGCCAAAGTTGACACGGTGAATGCCCATGCGCAGATCGCGACTGCCCCCACTGCCACCGGAAGCTGCAAGATTCATCCTACCCCCGCTCCGCGATCCGCGCCGCGGTCAGAGCCACGCCGTCGGCTATGCGGTTGCGTGCAATCGACGAGTAGCCCATGCGGAAGAAGCGGCACGGTCCGTCGTCCTGCGGGAAGAAGGGGGATCCGGATTCGATCAGCACGCCGTCCTTGCGCAAAGCGTTCATCAGCAGGTCCGCATCGAGACCTTCCGGCCCCTCGATCCAGAAGGACGTCCCGCCGAAAGCCGCAGATCCTGCAATCTTCAATCCGGCATCCCGGAGGGCGGCGTCCATGATGATGTGGCGGCGATGATACTCCTCGCGCATCCGGTGCAGCACGGCATCATAGTGGCCGAGCGCCAGGAAATAGGCGGCCGTTCTCTGGAGGTGTCCCGGCGGATGCCGCAACATCAGCGCCCGTAGTGCCCGCGCCTCCCGGATCACGGCAGCCGGTGCCACCAGATAGCCAAGACGCAGGCCGGGAAACAGCGATTTGGAGAAACTGCCGATGTAGAAGACCCGCCCGCTGCGGTCGAAGGCCTTGAGGGCAGGGGAAGGGGGCGCCAGAAAGCTCATCTCGAACTCGTAATCGTCCTCGACGATTATGAAGTCCTTGGAGGCGGCCGCCTCGAGCAAGGCCGCCCGCCGCTCGATCGGCATCGTCGCGCCGGTCGGCGAATGATGGCTGGGCGTGACGAACACGGCATCAACCTCTTGCGGAAGCGTGGCGGGCGGCAGGCCGTCCCTGTCCACATCGACGAAGGTGATCCCGGCGCCGCTCAAGCGAAGCGATGCACTCATGTCGGGATGGCAGGGGTTCTCGCAGACCGCATGGGCGCCCTGACGCAACAGGAGCTGGATGACGATCCAGAGGGCGTTCTGCGCGCCCACCGTCACCAGGATCTCGTCGGGGTTCGCACGGATGCCGCGGCCCGGCAAGGTGCGCGAACAGATATAGTTGACGAGCTGGATGTCGTCCGCCGCCGCGAAGTCGCCCGCCATCAGCTCGAAATCCTCGCGCGCCAGCGCCCGTCGCGCGCAGTCGCGCCAGGCCGTGAGATCGAACAGTGACGGGTCCATCTGACCGTAAAGGAACGGGTAGGGATAGGCTCGCCAGTCGAGGGGCTTACGCATCTGCTTGGCCACGATGAAGGTCGAGCGCAACTTGGCCGACCAGTCGATCGCATCGGCCGCAGCATGGGCGGCCTGCATCGCGATCGCTGTCGTCGGGGGTTTGCCGGCGACACGGTAGCCGCTCCGGTTCGCCGCCTCCACATAGCCTTGGGAAGCGAGCTCCTGATAGGCGAGCGTTACGGTGATCCGCGAAATATTCAGATAGGCCGCAAGCTTGCGGCTGGAGGGCAATTGGGCGCCCGGCGCCAGGCGGCCCGACAATACGGCCGAAACGATCGTTTCACGGATCTGCGCCTGCAGGCCCGTTTGGCTGGCCCGGTCGAGGAAGAAGATCGTTTCCGAGACCGTCGAGCCCGCCATTGTTCACCTCCTCCAACTGGACTCATCTAACTTCCTATCTGGATATAAGGCAATCCGGGACGTGGGCATATTTCTATTCGGCAAGCAAAGACCGTCATTCAATGTACGGCGCGACCCCGCAAAAAGCGGGGCGACATAACCAAGAGGGTAACGACATGATCCACCTTAGAAGTTTCAAGCACTTATCCGGAGCCGTGGCCATCGCCGCCGGTGTCCTCACCTCCTTCGCCGCCCAGGCGGAAACCAGCGTCGTCGTGGGCTACCAGCAGATCGTCGGCCCGTTCATCTCGGCGATCGCCGATGGTCGTTTCGATGCGGCAGCGAAGGAAGCCGGCTATACGATCGATTGGCGCCAGTTCAGTTCCGGCGGTGACATTTCGACCGCCCTCGCTTCCGGAAACGTGCCGATCGGCGTCATCGGTTCGACCGGCACGACTGCCGCGGCGACCCGCGGCGTCGGGCTCGAACTTTTCTGGATCCTGGACAATATCGGCAAGTCGGAAGCGCTCGTCGCCCGAGAAGGTTCCGGCATCGAAAAGCCGGAAGACCTGAAAGGGAAAAATGTCGGCGTCCCCTTCGTCTCGACGTCGCACTTCCATCTGCTGGTCGGCCTCGAGCAGGTCTGGAAAACCGATCCGCGGGAAGTGAACATCCTCAACATGAAGCCGCCGCAGATCGTCGCTGCCTGGCAGCGCGGCGATATCGATGCCGCCTATGTCTGGCCACCGGCGCTGTCGGAACTCCTGAAGAGCGGCAAGGTCATCTCCGATTCCGAGACGATCGGCGCGGCGAGCGTGCCGACCTTCGACGGTCTCGTGGCCGACAAGGAATGGGCCGAGCAAAACCCCAAATTCATGGCCGCCTTCACCAAGGTGCTCGCGGACGCCTATGCCGATTACAAGGCGAACGGCAGCGGCTGGAAGGCTGACTCGCCGCAGGTCCAGGGCATGGTCAAGCTGATCGGCGGCGACGCCGAGGGTATCGTCCAGGCTTTGAACCTCCTGTCCTTCCCGACCGTCGACGAACAGGTCTCCGATCAGTGGCTTGGCGGCGGCGCTGTCCGGGCGCTGGAGGCGAGCGCCAAGTTTCTGGTCGATCAGAAACAGATCGACACCGCGCTCGACGACTACGCGCCCTTCGTCAACAGCTCATATGCGAAAGAAGCCTCCAAGTAGCAGACGACGCGCGCTCCCGCCCGCGCGCCGTGCGCGGTCAGGAGCGCCGCTGATACCCTCGACACAGCACTTTCCAGGAAGGCCTGCGACATGGAAACGCTTAACGTCAGCAATGTCAGTCTGACCTATCCCGGTCTCTATTCGGACCAGGCGGTCATCGCGCTCAAGGGCGTGGATCTCGAAATCAAAAGCGGCGATTTCGTCGTCGCCCTCGGTGCGTCCGGATGTGGCAAGACCACGCTTCTCAACCTGATGGCGGGGTTCATGGCGCCGAGCGCCGGGGAAATCATGCTGGGCGACCGCCGCATCACCGGCCCCGGTGCCGACCGTGGCGTCGTCTTCCAGAAGCACGCGCTGCTCCCTTGGCTTAACGTCATAGACAATACCGAGTTCGGATTGAAGCTCAGGGGTGTCGACAAGGCGACCCGGCGGGACCTGGCGACCAGAAATCTCGCGCTTGTCGGGCTGCAGGATTTCCACCGGCACATGATTTATCACCTCTCCGGCGGCATGCAGCAGCGTGTCGGCATCGCCCGCGCGCTCACCTGCGATCCGGCGATGCTGCTCATGGACGAGCCGATGGCTGCCCTCGACGCGCTGACGCGCGAGACCATCCAGGAATTGCTGCTCGAAGTGTGGCAACTCACCAACAAGATGTTCTTCTTCATCACCCACAGCGTCGAGGAGGCGCTGTTCCTCGGCTCCAGGCTGATCGTGATGTCGCCCCGTCCGGGCCGCATCACCCATACCTACGAGCTCGATTTCAACAAACGCTTCCTGGAGAACGGCAATGCACGCGCAATCAAATCCAGCCGCGACTTCATCGACATGCGTGAAGAAATCCTCGGCATCATCTATGGCGACGAGCGCCAGTCCGGGAGCCCGGAGATCCTCCATGCTTGAGGGTGTCGCAAAGAGCAAACCGGTTCGTCCGGGCAGGATCTACGGTGCGCCGGGCGACGGCATGAGCGGCCACATCAGCCTGCTCACGGCTCTTGCGTTCATCGCGCTCTGGCTGCTCGTGACCGAAATGGGCTGGATCAAGCCGCTGTTCCTGCCGTCGCCGCTCGCCGTCTGGGACAAGTTCGTGATTGCGCTTACGGAAGGCGTCTCGAACTCCACTTTGGCGCAGCATACCCTGTCAAGTCTCGGCCGCGTGCTCGGAGCTTTCCTGCTGGCACTCGTCACGGCCGTTCCCGTCGGCATCCTCATGGGCGTCAACCGGGTGGTGCGCGGTCTCTTCGACCCGATCATCGAATTCTACCGGCCGCTGCCGCCGCTCGCCTATCTGCCACTGATCATCATCTGGCTCGGAATCGGCGAATTCCCGAAAGTGTTCCTGATCTATCTGGCGATCTTCGCGCCGATGGCGATCGCCGCCAGAGCCGGTGTCCGCTCGGTCTCGACGGAACAGATCCATGCGGCCTATGCGATGGGCGCGACGCGAGCCCAGGTGATCAGGCACGTGATCCTGAAGGCTGCCCTGCCGGAGATATTCACCGGCATGCGTATCGGAATCGGCGTCGGCTGGACCACGCTCGTCGCCGCCGAAATGGTGGCCGCCCATCGTGGCCTCGGCTTCATGGTGCTGAATGCCGCCGAATATCTCGCCAGCGATACGGTCATCATGGGCATCGTCGTCATCGGCGTCTTCGCTTTCGCCTTCGATCTCATGATCCGCTACCTCGAAAAGGCGCTCATTCCCTGGAAGGGCAAAGTGTGACGGCAGCCGATCGGACGTAGTGGGCGCCGCCCCGGACAACCTCTTCCAACCCATTTCAAACGGGCTTAGCGCCGCCCGCCCGGCGAAGCTATGCCCATGCATCAACAAAGGAATTTCGACATGACTGCCGAAGATCTCGCAAAGCTTTTCGACGCCTTCAACAGGCACGACATCGACGACGTCATGGCCTTTTTCGCCGCCGATTGCGTCTTCAACGCCGTTGCCGGGCCCGAGGCCTGCGGCAAGCGCATCGTCGGCGCTGCGGCGATTGCCGATGCCTTCTCAGGTGTATGGACGGCAATGCGGGATGCCCATTGGGATCATCACAGCCACTTCGTCCACGCTGATCGCGCCGTCTCCGAGTGGACGTTCTCAGGCACCAATGAGGACGGCTCGCGCGTCGTCGCGGAAGGCTGCGATCTCTTCACGCTTCGCGACGGAAAGATCGTCCGCAAGCAGGCATTCCGAAAGAACCGGCCGCTCATCGAACCGCAGCCGAGATACTGAGAGCCTCAGGGCAGGATCACGACATGGAACATCAACTGGCCAGACCGATCGCATCGCGGAAGCCGTTCGATCCGACCTATGATCCGATCCGCGCGCCTAATCCGGGCGACGGCAAGGACTATGCGCCGACCTATTGGATCGGCACGGCCGGCACTCCGCCTGCCGACGACGGACCCGTCACACGCGATATGGACGTCGACGTCGCTGTCGTCGGCTCCGGATACACCGGGCTCTCCTGCGCGATCCATCTGGCCCAGGAGCATGGCATCAAGGCGACGGTGCTGGAAGCCAATGGCGTCGCCTGGGGCTGCAGCACCCGCAACGGCGGTCAGGCGCAGATCTCCGCCGGCCGGCTCAAGCGTTCGCAATGGATCGAGCGCTGGGGCGTCGATGTCGCCAAAAGGCTGCATGGCGAAATCAGCGAAGCCTTCGATCTCTTCCGGGACCTGATCCGCTCGCCCGAGATCGACTGCGACCCTCAGGACGGCGGCCATCTTTATATCGCCCACCGCGACAAGGTGTTGCCGGCGCTCGAAGCCGAGTCGCGGCTTCTCAACGGGGTTTTCGGCTACCGCTCGCGCATGGTCGGCCGCGATGAGGTCCACAGCGACTTCGTACGCGACGAGGAGGCGAGGGGGGCGATGTACGAACCGGACGGCATGGGCATCCACGCGGCCAAGCTCGCCTTCGGCTACCTCAGTCTGGCGCGCAAGCTCGGTGCGCGGGTCCACACGGCAAGCCCCGTTCTCGGCTGCGACTGGAAAAACGGAGCCTATCATCTGACGACGCCGGGCGGCACCGTTCGTGCGCGCGCCGTCTGCATTGCGACGGCAGGCTATACCTCGCCGGACCTGCATACGCTGACGCGGCACAGGCTGATGCCGATCCTCTCGAACTCGATCGTCACACGCCCGCTGACCGAGGAAGAACACGCCGAACTGAACTTCAAGACCCGGATCCCGCTCACCGATACGCGCACGCTGCGCCACTACTACCGGATGTTGCCGGACGGTCGCGTGCAGATCGGCAGCCGCAGCGCCATCACCGGCCGCGACGCGGTCAACCCCAAACATCTCGATCGGCTGCTCGAAGGGCTCTACCGAAAGTTCCCGATCCTGAAGGGGATCACGATCGACTACTCCTGGTGGGGCTGGGTCGATGTCAGCCACGACATGATGCCGCGCATCTTCCGCCCCGACCCGAAGCAGCCGCTGTTCTACGCCATGGGCTATGGCGGCAACGGGGTCATGTATTCCGCCCAGGCCGGCCGCCGCATGGCCCAGATGGTGGCGGGCAAGGGCGGCGCCCTCGATCTGCCGATCTTCACGTCGCCGCTGCCGAGCCATGGCCTGCTCACGCCTTTCAGACGCCTCGGCCAGTGGGGCATGTATCGCTGGTACTACCTCAAGGATGAAATTCTTTAGCCGCCCGGTCGGCCTTACCCTCAACGCGAAAGGAACATGACATGAAAATGACGACCGAAGAGGCGTTTGTAAAAGTCCTGCAGATGCATGGCATCGAGCATGCGTTCGGGATCATCGGCTCGGCGATGATGCCCGTATCGGACCTGTTTCCGAAGGCGGGCATCCGGTTCTGGGACTGTGCCCACGAGACCAATGCCGGCATGATGGCCGACGGCTTCAGCCGTGCGACCGGCACGATGTCGATGGCGATCGGCCAGAACGGGCCCGGCGTGACCGGTTTCATCACGGCCATGAAGACGGCCTACTGGAACCATACGCCACTGCTCATGGTCACGCCGCAGGCCGCCAACAAGACCATCGGCCAGGGCGGCTTCCAGGAAGTCGACCAGATGGCTATGTTCGAGGAGATGGTCTGCTATCAGGAGGAAGTGCGCGATCCGAGCCGCATTCCCGAGGTCCTTAACCGGGTCATCGAAAAGGCATGGCGCGGTTGTGCACCGGCGCAGATCAACATCCCGCGGGACTTCTGGACGCAGGTTATCGACGTGGATCTGCCGCGCATCGTCCGCTTCGAGCGGCCGGCGGGCGGACCCGCGGCCATCGCCCAGGCCGCGCGGCTGCTTTCGGAAGCGAAGTTCCCGGTCATTCTCAACGGCGCCGGCGTCGTCATCGGCAACGCCATCCAGGAATCCATGGCACTTGCGGAGAAGCTGGATGCGCCGGTGTGCTGCGGCTATCAGCACAACGACGCCTTTCCCGGCAGCCACCGTCTGTCGGTCGGACCCTTGGGCTATAACGGCTCCAAGGCGGCGATGGAGTTGATCAGCAAGGCAGACGTCGTGCTCGCATTGGGTACGCGGCTCAATCCCTTCTCGACGCTGCCTGGCTATGGCATCGACTACTGGCCGAAGGATGCGGCGATCATCCAGGTGGACATCAATGCCGACCGGATCGGCCTGACCAAGAAGGTGACCGTCGGCATCTGCGGCGACGCGAAGCAGGTGGCGCAGCAGATTCTTCAGCAGCTTGCGCCGGCCGCCGGCGACGCGAGCCGCGAGGAGCGGAAGGCGCTGATCCACCAGACGCGCTCGGCCTGGCTGCAGCAGCTCTCGTCGATGGACCATGAGGATGACGATCCGGGCACGGAGTGGAACGTCGGCGCACGCCGGCGCGAGCCCGATCGCATGTCGCCTCGCCAGGTCTGGCGGGCGATCCAGGCCGTGCTTCCGAAGGAGGCGATCATCTCCACCGACATCGGCAACAACTGCGCGATCGGCAACGCTTATCCGAGCTTCGAACAGGGCAGGAAATATCTGGCGCCGGGCATGTTCGGCCCCTGCGGCTACGGTTTCCCGTCGATCGTCGGCGCCAAGATCGGCTGCCCGCACGTGCCGGTGGTCGGCTTTGCCGGGGACGGCGCCTTCGGCATCTCGATGAACGAGATGACGTCGATCGGTCGCGAGGGCTGGCCGGCCATCACCATGGTGATCTTCCGCAACTACCAGTGGGGGGCGGAAAAGCGGAATACGACGCTCTGGTACGACAACAACTTCGTCGGCACCGAGCTCAATCCGAACCTGAGCTACGCCAAGGTTGCAGATGGCTGCGGCCTCAAGGGCGTAACGGTCGACACGCCGGCCGCACTCACCGAGGCACTTGCGAAGGCGATCGAGGACCAGGCCAGGGGGATCACCACCTTCGTCGAGGTTATCCTCAACCAGGAACTCGGTGAGCCCTTCCGCCGCGATGCGATGAAGAAGCCGGTAGCGGTGGCCGGCATCGACCGCGCCGACATGCGCACCCAGCGACCTATGTAAGAAGCTCTCGCGACTCGCTCGGCGGTGGTCGCCGCCGAGCTCACTCAACGGAAAGAAAAGATGGACGCGATCCCCAAAACCGAGCGACGGAAGCAATCCCTGTCAGCCGTCCTGTCGACCTATGGACCGGGTCTCCTGGTGACGGCCGCCGTCGCCATGGCTGCCCAGTTCCTGTCGGAGCATTACGGGGCGCCGGCGATGCTGATGGCGCTGCTGCTGGGGATCGCCTTCCACTTCCTGGCGGAAGAAGGACGTTGCGTCGCGGGCATCGAGCTTTCGGCAAAGCTGATCTTGAGGATCGGTGTGGCGCTGCTCGGCATGCGCATCAGCGTCGATCTTCTGATCGGCCTCGGCGCCGGCACCATTCTGCTGCTCGTCTCGGCGATCGTGGCAACCATCCTGTTCGGCCTCCTGGCCGCCCGCCTGCTTGGCCGGGGCTGGCGTCTCGCCCTTCTCACCAGCGGCGCGGTCGCCATTTGCGGCGCTTCGGCCGCCATGGCCATCGCCGCCGTGCTGCCCCGCAACGAATTTTCCGAGCGCAATCTTATCTTCACCGTGCTGTCGGTGACCGTGCTCAGCACGCTTGCGATGATCGGCTATCCGATCGTCGCCGAGTATCTCGGGCTTGACGGCCAAGCCACCGGCATCTTTTTCGGCGGCACGATCCATGATGTCGCCCAGGTGGTGGGAGCCGGCTTTTCGGTCTCTCCGGAGGCGGGCGAGACCGCGACGCTCGTCAAGCTCATCCGGGTGACGATGCTGGCGCCGGTGGTCCTGATCTTTTCCCTCGCCCTGCGCGGCGTTCCGCAGGAGGGCGCGTCCATCGGAAAGCGCGCGCCGCTCGTGCCGGGCTTTGTCCTGGCGTTCCTCGTTCTCGCGGGCTTCAATTCCGCCGGGCTGGTGCCGGTGCTCGCAAGCGAGGTCGGGATGGCCATATCCAGATGGGCACTGCTGGCGGGCATCGTGGCCGTCGGCATGAAGACGTCGCTGCGCCGCGTCCTCGAAGTCGGCGGAGATGCCGTTGCCCTCGTCGTGGCCGAAACGCTGTTCATCGCCGTCTTCATACTCGCCGGCATGTATTATCTGGGACACAGCTGATGAAACCTCTCGATCGCATCATCGACGCCGCCAGGAAAGCGCCGCGGCACATCGTCCTTCCGGAAGGCGAGGACCCGCGGATCGTCGCCGGCGCCGTGCAGGCGAGGCGGGAAGGCGTGGCGGAGATTACGCTGGTCGGAAACCGCGAGGTGGTTGCGCAGAGGCTCGCAGCCCTGGACGCAATCCCGCAGGAATTCCGGATCGAGGACCCGGCGTGCTCTCCGCTTACCGATGATTTCGCGACCGCCTATCTGGAGCACAGAAGGAGCAAAGGCGTCGACGAGACCGCGGCTCGGGCCGCCGTTCTGTCACCGCTGACCTTCGCCGCGATGATGGTGCGCGAAGGAATGGCCGATGGGACTGTCGGCGGCGCGGTCGCAACCACCGCAGACACCGTTCGTGCCGCATTGCAGGTGATCGGCAGGGCGCCCGGCGTCGGGCTCGTGTCCAGTTTCTTCCTCATGATGCTCTGCGAGCCCCATCACGCCAGGAAGGGGGCCTTCGTCTTTGCCGATTGCGGACTGGTCGTGGACCCGGACGCAGCCGGTCTCGCCGACATCGCGCGCATGTCGGCCAAGTCCTTCGAAAGGCTTGCCGGAGAACGGGCAAAAGTCGCGATGCTCTCCTTCTCGACAGGCGGCAGCGCCGCTCACGAGCGCGTTTCGAAGGTCGTCGAGGCGACCGGCATGGCGCGGCGCGCGGAGCCCGATCTTATCATTGACGGCGAATTGCAGTTCGACAGCGCCTTCGTCGAGGCCGTCTGTCTGACCAAGGCGCCGCATTCGGCGCTGCGCGGGGAGGCCAACGTCTTCGTGTTTCCGAACCTCGACGCTGCCAATATCGGCTACAAGATCGCCCAGCGGATCGGCGGCGCGACGGCAATAGGACCGATCCTCCAAGGGCTTTCACGGCCTGCCAACGACCTTTCGCGCGGCTGCAGTGCGGCCGACGTCTTCCATATGATTGCCGTGACGGTGGTTCAGGCCGCCTGACGCCAGTTTCGCCGCGCCCGTCCATCTCAGGGCTCCACAAAAAATCACAAATCGCAAATTAATCGCGTGCGTGGTGTCGGTTCAAGGAGAGGACGAAATGCAGGGCCGTCTGATGCACCAAAAGCGGGCTGCGAGATTGCGGCCGCCGTGACACCAAGGGGAGGTCATCCCCCTAACAGCAATGACGGGCACCGCGGAAGGGGACAATCCTGTGCCCATCAAGGCCAGTTGCCGGGCAAATGCGTCCGCGTTCGGCCCGAAGCGGATTTCTGCTGAGACAGGAAACGGGTGGCGACCGGCCTGAGGGCGCAATAGCCATCTCCTGCATCATTAACAGGAGATGAAAATGGAACTGGCTAACAAGACTTTGATCGTGACCGGAGCCAGCAGTGGTGTCGGAGCAGCCGCCGCCAGATTGTTTGCATCCGAGGGGGCAAATGTCGTTCTGGCCGCGCGACGATCTGATGAACTTCAATCGGTTGCCGAGGACATCACCAGAGGCGGCGGCAGCGTCGTGTACCGTGCGGGTGATGTACTGGATGAAGCCTATGCAGGTGTGCTGACCGAGTTGGCCCTGGAGCGTTTCGGCAGCCTGCATGGGGCTTTTAACAACGCAGGCGTGGTGGGTGACATGGTGGCGGTACCTGACATGTCCATTGACAACTGGAACAGAGTAATCTCGACAAACCTAACCAGCGCCTTCTGGGCGGCCAAGGCGCAGGTTCCAATTCTGAAGGAGCAAGGCGGCGGCTCTATTGTCTTCACGTCCTCTTTCGTCGGGTTCAGCAACGGCGGACTACCAGGCATGGCAGCCTATGCCGCGTCCAAGGCAGGGTTGAATGGGCTTGTCCAATCGCTTGCCGCTGAGCATGCCAGAGAGGGCATCCGTATCAACGCGCTGCTGCCCGGAGGGACAGTCACCCCGGCAGGTGGCGAAGGTAATCCTGAAGCTTTAAAGTTCGTCTCTGACCTGCACCCCATAAAGAGAATGGCTTCGGCTTTGGAGATCGCTCAAGCGGCACTCTTTCTTCTCTCGGATCGGTCCCAGTTCATGACTGGTAGTCCCATGATCGTTGACGGGGGCATGTCCGTCCGCCTCTTATAGTTCATAGGATCGGGTGTCGCAGTGCCGGGAGCATCTGCGACACCAAGAGGACCCATTGCGGTCACTGGATCGGACTGGCCGCTATTGGGCAGGCGAGTCGGAGAGCTGCCCCTGATTGGCGGCAAAGTCCCCGGCGCACAGTTCACGAATTTCGGCAGATTTGAGCCCATCCGACTTCCTCAAAGTCGGACCAGCAACCTATCCAGCGCTTCGCCTACAAGGGCGGGAACGGCCGCCGGATCGTCAAGGTATGCGGCTTCGAGCAAGCCGTCTGATACGGCGACAAGCAACGAGGCAGTAACGGAAGGGGTCGGATCGCCGTCGGCCTGAAGGAGGTCCCGGAGGACACCGTAATACCAGGCGCGCCACGCTTCAATGGCTTGCCGCACGGGACTTTTAGGGGCTGGATATTCGGCCGCCGCGTTGAGAAACGGGCATCCACGCCAACCTCCCGCGACCACGGCCTCGCTGATGCGCCCCATGATAGCGGCGATCCTGTCCCGTGGAGGCTGCTTCGGCAGCGCTGCGACTGCCGCCCGCCCAAGCCGGTCCTGCTCCTCGATATAGGCGAGGACGAGGTCATCCTTCGATGGGAAGTAATTGTAGAACGTCGCCTTGGCCACGCCCGCCTCCGCGATGATGCGGTCGATGCCGACTGCACGAATGCCCTCGGTATAGAAAAGACTAGTGGCGGTATCGAGCAAGCGGCGGCGTGCGGCGCTTGCCTTGGAATCGGTCGGCGACATGGCTTTTTTCATGCGGTTGACTCTAACAGACAGGTCTGTATACTGCAACTAGACAGACCTGTCTGACTAGGAGGAGATTATGCAAACGATCGAGACAGCCGAGATCATGCGCAGGTTCAACCAGGCGTTCCGCGATCACAAGCCCGCTATCCTCAAAGACCTGATCGCCCCGGACTGCGTGATGGAGTCCATTCAGCCCGCACCCAATGGAACGCGATACGAAGGCTATGACGCCTGTCTCGCGTTTTGGGAGGTTCTGGCCGCCGACAGGACTGCTCACTTCGACGTCGAAGACGCGATCGCAATGGGCGACCGGGCGATCATCCGCTGGCGTTTTAACTTCGGCTCCGGGGGTTCGCTCCGGGGCATCAACCTGATGCACGTCCGGGACGGCTTGATCGTCGAGGCGCTGGGTTATTCAAAAATTCCCGGCCAGTCGGCGCCGCTTCCTGAGTGACAGCAGCAACCCATCCACACGTTTCAGGGAGCAAAGCTCATGATTATCATAGCCGGCTATACCCGGACCGACGCTGAGAAGCGGGACGGCTCCGTGGAAGCCTTCAAGAGTATGGTCGAACGCGCGAGAGCCTATGACGGCTGTGTCGACTTCTCGATAAGCGCGGACGCGGTCGATCCGGAGCGCGTCAATCTCTTCGAGTGCTGGCGCGATCAGGCCACGCTAGACGCCTGGCGCAAGGTCGCGAGGGGAGGTCCGCGCGGAAAACCCCGGGAGGTGGCCGTAAGCCTTTATCGCACCAACAAGTCCGAAAAGCCTTTCTAGGCCCTGATCTCAAGAGGTAAAAAGATGACCACCGATAGCGAAACTACCCGCGAAATCGTGAAACGCTTCCATAACGCGTTTGAGAAGCACCGCCCGGAAGACCTCGATGATCTGATTGGTGAGGGCTGCGTCCTTGAGAACACGTCGCCCGCACCGGATGGCGCACGCTACGTAGGGCGTGAAGCTTGCCTCGACTTCTGGAAGGGGATTGCATCCTCTGCGAACCTCGTCTTCGAAGCCGAGGAGATTTGGGCCAGCGAGGATCGGGGGATCATCCGATGGCGGCTTCGTTGGGGCGATAGCCCGGCGGACCGGGTTCGAGGGGTAAACATCATGCGCGTTCGGGACGGAAAGATCGTTGAAGGTCGAGGATACGTAAAGGGATAAAGCATCGGGGCCGAAGTCAGCGCGCCGGATCGTAGTTGGAAAGGGCGGCTTTCGCTGGCTACTCGGGAGCGGACTGTCCGCCATCGGGCCGGGTGGCGGCACTCCGAACGGCGACAATGAAGGTCGCTTGCCGAACGGCAGCTATCGGCTGGGCATTTTCCAGGACCGGACAGTCTGCAGTCGGCCCCATTTTGGTCATCGCCAACCATGTTCGAGATGACCGCTTTTGGCGCATTCCGGTGGAGCTTCTGCGGTCCCGACTGGACATTAGTCTGTTTTGGACAGCAATCGACCCATGCAAACCAAGACTTTCCGGCACCAAAATCCACAAGGGTTCAAGTGGGACATCGCAATTGGCTTACGGTGTCACTTCTCCCTCAGCCGACACCTGCATTGTAGTTGCACCCGACGCTTCGCGTTCGTGACGTCTCTTGCGGGGGGCCGCAAATATTGCAACATTGTTCACATGTCCAAGTTGCCGAACACCCGAGCGCTCGCGCCCCGTCGCCACGAAGAAATATTGAGGCGCGTCGTTTCCGAAGGTTCGGTGAGCATTGCCGAGCTTGCCGCCTATTTCGACGTCTCGCGCGAAACGATCCGCCGGGACATGAAGTTGCTCGCCGATCGCGGCCAGCTCGATGTCGTGCATGGGGGCGCCACGCTGTTCGAAGCGACCGAGCCGGCGCTGGTCCTGCGAAGCGGGGAAAACGCCGCCGCGAAGGCAGCGATTGGCCGGAGGGCGGCCGAATTGGTGAAGGACGGCATGGTCGTCTTTCTCGACTCCGGCACGACGACACTCGCCGTCGCGCACGCATTGAGCGGTCCGCGTGATCTGACCATCTGCACCACCGGCCTCGCCATCGCGCTGCACATGTGCCGCCAGCCGCAAGTCCGGGTGCATATGCTGGGTGGCGAGATCGATCCTGCCGAGGAGGCGGCAGTGGGCCTCGACGCGCTGGAGGCAATAGGACGCTTCCGAGTGGACATCGCCTTTCTCGGCGGGGGAGGGCTTTCTCCTGACGGCGAGGTTACCGACTTCACCCGCAACGGCGCCGAGCAGCGCTCTCGGATGATCGCCATGGCGGGCAAGGCCTACTTCGTCCTCGACAGTTCGAAATTCGGGCGGCTGACTCCCCTTCGAATACCCGGGTTCCATCAGGCGACCGGTGTGATCGTGGATAGGCAGCCGCCCCCGACGATCTCGGAAGCACTCGAGCGAAAAGGCCCGCGCGTCATCGTCGCCACCGCGTAATGTTGCATTTTGTTGCATTATTGTTGCTTTTTGTGAATCCCTGGCTATGCTGACTCCAGTCCATTGGGAGGTTGGTTCATGGCGCAGGAATTTCCAACACAGGCGCGGGTCGTCATCATCGGCGGCGGCATCATAGGCTGCTCGGTCGCCTATCATCTCACAAAGCTCGGCTGGACCGACGTGGTCCTGCTGGAGCAGGGGCAACTCAGCGGCGGAACCACCTGGCACGCGGCCGGCCTTGTCGGGCAGTTGCGCAGCCATGCCAACATGACCGGCCTCATCCGATATTCGACGCAGCTCTACAGCGAGCTGGAGGCGGAGACGGGCCTTGCGACGGGCTGGAAGAATTGCGGCTCGCTCGCCGTGGCGCGCACGACCGATCGCATGACCGTGCTGAAGCGGACCGCAGCATCGGCGCGGGCGCAAGGGGTTGCCGTCGAGGTGATCTCACCGCGGGAAGCCGCCGATCTCTGGCCGGTGATGGCGATGGACGATCTCGTAGGAGCCGTCTGGCTTCCCGGAGACGGCAAGGCCGATCCGACGGACCTCACCCAGTCGCTGGCGAAGGGGGCGCGCAACCGCGGCGCCCGCATTATCGAGCGCGTGCGCGTGACGGGCATCACGGTTAAGGACGGGACGGTCCGTGGCGTCGAGACCGATGGGGGGAATATCGCCGCTGAAATCGTCGTCAATTGCGCCGGCCAGTGGGCGCGCAAGGTCGGGCTGATGTGCGGCGTGACGGTCCCTCTGCACTCGGCCGAGCACATGTATATCGTCACCGGAAAGATCGAGGGGGTGCATCCCGACCTGCCGGTGCTGCGCGACCCGGACGGCTACATCTATTTCAAGGAGGAAGTCGGCGGTCTCGTCATGGGCGGCTTCGAACCGGAAGCCAAGCCCTGGGGCATGAACGGCATTCCGGACGATTTCGAATTCGCCTTGCTTGCGGATGACTGGGACCAGTTCGAGATCCTGATGCAGAACGCGCTGGTGCGCGTGCCGCAGCTCGAAACGGCCGAGGTCAAAAAATTCTACAATGGCCCGGAGAGCTTCACGCCGGACAATAATTTCATTCTCGGCGAGCCACCGGAACTGCGGAATTTCTATGTAGGCGCCGGGTTCAATTCCATGGGCATCGCCAGCGCCGGCGGCGCCGGGCGGGCTCTTGCCGAGTGGATCGTCAACGGTACGCCGACAATGGATCTCTGGCCGGTCGACATTCGCCGCTTCGCGAGCTTCAACAACAATCCGCGCTGGCTGCACGACCGGGTGAAGGAAACGCTCGGACTGCACTATGCCATGCCATGGCCCAACCGCGAGCTGCACACAGCGCGACCCTTCCGGCGCTCGCCGCTCTACGACCGGCTTGCCTCCAAGGGTGCATGCTTCGGCTCGAAGATGGGCTGGGAGCGCGCGAACTGGTTTGCCGAAGCAGGCCAAATACCGGAAACGGACTATGCCTTCGGTCGGCAGAACTGGCATGAGGCGGTAAAGCGAGAGATGAACGCAGCGCGACAAGCTGCTGGGATATTTGATCAAACTTCATTTGCCAAATTTCTCGTGCAGGGGCCCGACGCAGCGAAGGCGCTCAACCGCATCTGCGCCGCGGACGTCGATGTCGAGGTCGGCCGGTCGGTCTATACGGGCATGCTCAACGAACGGGGCGGCTATGAAAGCGACCTGACGGTGATGCGGCTCGCCGTCGACCGGTTCCTCATCGTCACCGGATCCGCGCAGGCGGTGCACGACGCCGACTGGATCCGCAGGAACACCTCACCGGACGCCCACGTCACCCTCACCGACGTGACCTCGGCTTACGCGGTGCTGGCCCTGATGGGACCGAACGCACGCGACATACTCGGGCGGATCACGTCCGCCGACCTCTCGAATGCAGGCTTTCCCTTTGCGACCATCCGCGAGATCGACATCGGCTATGGGACGGCCTACGCCAACCGAATGACCTATGTCGGCGAACTCGGCTGGGAACTGATCGTGCCCAGTGAATTTGCCGTGGGCGTTTACGAGGCATTGCACCAGGCGGGGCGCGATCTCGGGCTCGTCGATTGCGGCTATTACGCTCTCGAGGCGCTCCGTATCGAGAAAGGCTTTCGCGCCTGGAGCCGCGAACTGACGCCTGACATCAATCCCCACGAAGCGGGGCTCGCCTTCGCCGTATCGTTCGACAAGCCGGGCGGATTCATCGGCCGCGAGGCTTTGATCCGGGCAAAGCAGGTCGGCGCCCCCGTCAGACGCATCGTGCAGTTCACCTTGGATGATCCCGAGCCGATGCTTTGGGGCGGGGAACTCATCCTGCGTGACGGCAAACCTGTCGGCGAAGTCCGCTCAGCCGCCTATGGCCACACGCTTGGACGTTCCGTTGCGCTCGGCCTCATAGAACATGGAGAAGGGGTCGACCGCGAGTTCATCGCAAGCGGGAGTTTCGAGATCGACCTTGCCGGTGAGCGTCACCCGGCGACCGCTCACCTGAAGTGCCCCTACGATCCGAAGTCAGAACGCGTGCGGGCGGATGCCGGGGAGCCGCGAGCCGCCGCCTGAAGCGGGCAGCTCCATTCACCTCTCCGCCAGCGAACGGGCAATTTCGAAGAAGGCGCGCACGAGCTTTCCGCCGCTGCGCTCCTTCAGGCAGATCAATGCCTCGTCCATCAGCATTTCGGCGCCGACGATCTCGATCGGCGCGAGACGTCCATCCCGGCCGAATTCCGCGGCTGAGACGAAGCCCACCCCGGCACCGGCCGCGACGATCTCCCGCACGGCCTCGCGGCCCTCCGCTTCGATGGCCGGCTTCAGGGTGACGCCTGCGGCGGCCGCGAAATCCTCGAGCTTCTGCCGCGTCTTCGAACCGCGTTCCCGCATCACCAGCGGCTGGCCCGAGAGTTCCTCGAGGCTGACGGTGCTTCGCCGGGCGATCGGATGTTCGCTCGACGCGAAAGCGATGATCGGCGTCGAGTTCAGCTTGACGATGTCGAACTCACGGCTCTCGGGAACCTCGCCGAGCACGCCGATGTCGGCCTCGTAGGAATAGAGGCTGGTGATGACCGTTTCCGTGTTGCCGGCCCTGAGCGAGATCTGAACCGACGGATATTTCTGACGAAAGGCCGCAAGGATGTGAAGCAGATGGTGGGCGGCGTCGGCGACGATGCGAAGCGTGCCGGCCCGCAATGCGCGCGATTCCGATAGCAGATCGAGCGCCTGCTGCTCGGTGTCGAACATGCGTCGGGTGATCTCCAACAGCTGGTGACCGGCCTGGGTGAGCGTCACCTGCTTCTTGTTCCGGTTGAAGAGGAGCACGTCATATTCCTCTTCCAGTTTGCGGACCTGATCAGACACGGCCGGCTGCGTGAGGAACAGCGCCTCTGCTGCACGGGAGAAGCCTCCACAAACCGCAACATTGTGGAACGCGCGAAGCTGGACGTACCGCATGGCCTCTCCCAATCATAAGCTGACCTGATCAAACGATAGAAACGAACGATTTGATTTATGTAAAGGGAAAAGTGACGGTCTTCGGATCGATATTCCGGAGAGATTGAAGATGGCTCTCGTTACTCTCTCGCTGCATCTGGCCGGCGCGACCGTGCTGCTGCTCTACGCGGTGCATCTCGTCCGCAGCGGCGTCGAGAACGCCTATGGCACGTCGTTGAAGCGTGTGCTGGCGAGGGGAGGGAAGCGCCGCATCTACGCCGCCGCAAGCGGCACGGTCCTTGCGGTCCTGCTGCAGAGCTCGACCGCCGTGGCGATGCTCGCCTCCGGTCTTTCGGCAAGCGGCTATCTTACGCTGAACACCAGCCTTGCCGTTCTGCTGGGAGCGGATTTCGGCTCGGCGCTGGTGGTTCGCGTTCTCTCCTTCGACCTGGGCTGGCTGTCGCCGCTCCTGCTTGCGGCCGGCGGACTGCTTTACCTGAAGGGCAGAAGCGACAAGCCCCGCGAGCTCGGCCGCATGCTGCTCGGCATCGGCTTCGTCCTCATGTCGCTGAAGCTGATCGGCGAGGCGACCTTGCCGTTGAAACAGAGCGACGTGTTGCCCGCCATCGTCGGCTATCTCGCGGAGGACCATGTGACGGCCTTCGCGGCGGCGATGCTCTTCACCTGGATCGTGCATTCGAGCGTCGCGGTCCTGATCCTCATCCTGGGTTTCGCCGCACAGGGGCTTCTGCCCGTCGAGGCAGGCCTGCCGCTGATTCTCGGCGCCAATCTCGGCAGCGGGTTGATTGCCATGTGGCTGACGCGCGGGTTTTCAGCCGAGGCGCGGCGCGTCGCGGCCGGCAATCTCCTCTTCCGGGCCTCCGGCGCCTTGATTGCCTTGCCGGCGATCGGCCCCTTGTCGGCAGAACTTCGACATCTTGGCGCAACTCCGGCGGAGCAGCTCGTCCATTTTCATCTGGCCTTCAACGCCTGCCTCGCGATCTTTTGCCTGCCGCTTTCGCAGCTTGCCGCCGGCGCCGTTACTTCTCTCATCAAATCGGATCTCAAGAGCTCCGAAGACGGCGACACGCTTGCCCGGAGAATCAGCGCGCTGGACCGGACTCTGCTCGACAGCCCCGACACGGCCCTCGCCGCCGCGACGCGCGAGGTGCTGTTCATGGGCGAGGTGGTCGAGCGGATGCTCTGTCCGGTGATGGAGCTCCTGGAGCATCCGAGCCCGGCGAAGATCGAGGAAATCCGCCGGCTCGACGGATATGTCAATCGCGCCCACCGCGACATCAAGCTCTATCTCGCAGCAATCCATCGCGGCGTGCTCGATGAGCGTCAGTCGCGGCGGGGTGTAGAACTCATCGACATCGCCATCAATCTCGAACATGCCGGCGACATCGTGTCCAAGACCCTGGTCGAAATCGCCCGCGACAAGCTGGAGAACGGCAACAAGTTCTCCGACGAGGGCTGGACCGAGCTCAAGGTGCTTCACGCCAGCGTGCGCGACAACATGCGTCTCGCTTTCAACCTGCTGGTGTCGGACGACCCGGCGATGGCGCGAAAGCTCGTTCGGGAGAAGGAGCGGGTACGCGCGCTCGTACGGGAAAGTCACGAACGGCATCTGGCGCGATTGCGGGCAGGGCGCCCGGAAAGCGTCGAGTCCAGCAACATGCACCTCGAAGTCGCACGGGCGCTCAAGGAGGTGAACTCCCTTCTCGCCACACTCGCCTATCCAATCCTGAAACAGCGAGGGGATCTGCTCGAGAGCCGTCTTGCGCTTGTGAAAGGATGATAAGCCAAATCTATGAATGGATATGAAATATCGATTTTACAGATACATATGGGATCGCCATCCTCGCCCATGTCCCGGCAGTTCTCAAAGGAGAGAAACGAGATGCCCGCAGATGCAAAGACGAATGAAGTTCTCGAAGCGCCGAGATTGGGCGAGCCGTACCTGCTGACGCCTGGGCCGTTGACCACCGCCTTTTCCGTAAAGGAGGCGATGCTGCGCGACTGGGGGTCCTGGGACGGCGACTTCCGGGGCATGACGGCCGAGCTGCGTCGCGAACTGCTTGCTATTGCGGGAGACGAAAGCGGCGAATACGACTGCGTCCCCATGCAGGGGAGCGGCTCCTTCTCGGTGGAAGCCATGCTCGGCAGCTTCATTCCTCGCGACGGCAAGGTTCTGGTGCTGATGAACGGGGCCTACGGTCAGCGCATCGGCCAGACGCTCAAATATCTCGGCCGCACGCATGTCTCGATCGACAAGGGCGACTATATGCCCCCGCGCGGCAGCGAGGTGGCGGCCGCTCTCGACGCAGATCCGGCAATCACCCATGTCGTGGTCGTCCATTGCGAGACGAGCTCGGGCATTCTCAATCCTCTCAAGGAAATTTCCGAGGCAGTCTACAGCCGCGGCCGCAAGCTGCTGGTCGACAGCATGAGCGCCTTCGGCGCTGTGCCCGCCGGTGTCGATGACTTCCGCTACGAGGCGATCGTTTCCTCCGCCAACAAATGCATCGAAGGCGTTCCGGGTTTCGGGTTCGTCATCGCGCGCAAGTCGGAACTGGAGGCTGCGAAGGATCGCAGCCATTCCTTGACTCTCGACGTCCATGCGCAATGGGCCTACATGAACAAGACGGGACAATGGCGCTTTACTCCGCCGACCCATGTCGTCGCCGCCTTTCTCGAGGCGCTGCGGCTGCA
The DNA here is from genome assembly GCF_042436655.1 of Sinorhizobium sp. P24N7. Lineage (NCBI taxonomy): Bacteria > Pseudomonadati > Pseudomonadota > Alphaproteobacteria > Hyphomicrobiales > Rhizobiaceae > Sinorhizobium > Sinorhizobium sp. P24N7. Next base: position 110,271 of record NZ_JBHMIW010000019.1, read on the forward strand.
TCGCAAGGAAGGCGGCGTTGCCGGACGCGGCGCGCGCTACGCGAACAACCGCGACGTCATGGTCGCCGGCATGCGCCAGCTCGGCTTCGAGACACTGCTAGGCGACGAGTGGCTCTCGCCGATTATCGTGACCTTCTTCAGCCCCGCCCATCCGAACTTCAATTTCGAGCGCTTCTACGAATTGATGAAGGCGAGGGGCTTCATCATCTATCCCGGCAAGCTCACCGTCGTCGACAGCTTCCGGATCGGCTGCATCGGCCAGATGGACGCGCAGGTGATGGAAAAGGTGGTTGCCGCCGCCGCCGAGAGCCTTGCGCAAATGGGCGTCGACACCGCCACCCCACCGGCGCTCGCGCTCGCCGAGCGCGCCCGCCTCGCCGCCTGACCGATCCCCCTTCCAGGAGTACAACAGATGAACCAGATGTCCAAGATTTCGGTGACGGTCAATGGCCGCCGCTATCCATGGCCCCGCGTGCCAGCAATTGCGATCTGCCTCGACGGATGCGAGCCCGCCTATCTCGATGCAGCGATCGACGCCGGGCTGATGCCCGCGCTGAAGCGCATCAAGGAACGGGGAGCCGTGCGGTTGGCGCACAGCGTCATCCCGAGTTTTACCAATCCCAACAATCTCTCGATCGCAACCGGCAGCCCGCCGGCGGTCCACGGGATTTGCGGGAACTACCTCTATGAGCCGTCGACGGGCGAAGAGGTGATGATGAACGATCCGAAGTTCCTGCGCGCGCCCACCATTTTCCAGGCCTTCTATGATGCAGGTGCCCGGGTCGCGGTCGTCACGGCGAAGGACAAGCTGCGGGCGCTGCTGGGAAAAGGGCTCCGTTTCGACGAAGAGCGCGCCGTCTGCTTCTCGTCCGAAAAATCGGACAAGGCGACCCGCGCGGAGCACGGGATCGACAATGCTTCCGCCTGGCTCGGCCGGCCGGTTCCCGAGGTCTATTCGGCAGCACTTTCGGAATTCGTCTTCGCTGCGGGCGTCAAGCTGCTCAGGGAGTTTCGCCCCGACATCATGTATCTGACGACGACCGACTATGTTCAGCATAAATATGCCCCCGGCGTTCCCGAAGCCAATTCCTTCTACGAAATGTTCGACCGGTATCTCGCCGAACTGGACGGGCTCGGAGCAGCCATCGTCGTCACTGCCGATCACGGCATGAAGCCGAAGCACAAGGCGGACGGCTCACCCGACGTCATCTATGTTCAGGACCTGCTCGACGAATGGCTCGGCAAGGATGCGGCCCGCGTCATCCTGCCGATCACCGACCCCTATGTCGTGCATCACGGCGCGCTCGGGTCCTTTGCCACCGCCTATCTTCCGGACGGATGCGACCGCGGCGAGATCATGGCAAGGCTGAAAGCGATCCAAGGCATCGACGTCGTGCTCGACCGCTCGGAGGCGTGCCGGCGCTTCGAGCTGCCGGAAGACCGCATCGGCGACATCGTCCTCGTTTCATCCGAAAACAAGACGCTCGGCACCAGCGAGCACCGGCACGACCTGGCCGCACTCGACGAACCGTTGCGCTCCCATGGAGGGCTGACCGAGCAGGAGGTTCCCTTCATCGTCAACCGCGGGCTGCCCGAACTCCCGAACGCGCCCCGTCTTCGCAACTTCGATGCGTTTTTCTACGCGGTCACGGCGGCGGCCGAGGCCGGTGCGGAGGGCGCGCTATGACGAAGGCGGAGGTCACAATCGCAGTGCGCCACGAACCGATGCGCATAGCCGGGCGCCTTATCGACACGGACGATCGCATAGAAGTCCGCTATCCCTGGAACGACACTGTCGTCGGCACCGTACCCGCCGGCCGCGCCGAACACGCAAGAGAAGCCTTTGCGATCGCGGCCGTCTATCAGCCGAAGCTCACGCGCTACGAGCGGCAGAAAATCCTGCTGGCGACCGCCGAGGCGCTGGCCGCCCGCAAGGAGGAGATTTCCGACGTCATCACGCTGGAACTCGGCATCTCGAAGGCTGACTCGCTCTATGAAGTCGGGCGCGCCTTCGACGTCTTTACGCTTGCTGGCCAGATGTGCATCCGCGACGACGGCGAGATCTTCTCCTGCGACCTCACGCCCCACGGGAAGGCGCGCAAGATTTTTACGATGCGCGAACCCCTGACCGCAATTTCGGCGATCACCCCGTTCAATCACCCGTTGAACATGGTGGCGCACAAGGTCGCGCCGGCGATTGCGACCAATAACTGCGTGGTGGTGAAGCCGACCGAGCTCACGCCGATGACGGCGCTGCTGCTCGCCGACATTCTTTACGAGGCCGGTCTGCCGCCGGAAATGCTTTCCGTCGTCACCGGTTGGCCCGCCGATATCGGCATGGAAATGATCACCAATCCGCATGTCGATCTCGTCACCTTCACGGGCAGCGTTCCTGTCGGGAAATTGATCGCCGCCAACGCGCACTACAAGCGCCAGGTACTCGAACTCGGCGGCAACGACCCGTTGATCATCCTCAACGACCTGTCCGACGACGACCTCGCCAGGGCGGCCGAGCTTGCGGTCGCCGGAGCCACGAAGAATTCCGGCCAGCGCTGCACGGCGGTCAAACGCATTCTCTGCCAGGAGAGCGTCGCGGACCGTTTCGTGCCGATGGTTCTCGAACGGGCGAAGCGCTTGCGTTTCGGGGATCCGATGGACCGCTCTACCGATCTCGGGACCGTCATTCACGAAAAGGCGGCGGCACTTTTCGAAGAGAGAGTGATGCGTGCGGCGGAGGCGGGAGCCGACATTCTCTACCATCCCGGGAGAAGTGGCGCGCTCCTGCCGCCGATCGTCGTCGATCGGGTGCCGCACCAGTCGGACCTCGTGCTGGAGGAGACCTTCGGTCCCATCATACCGATCGTGCGGGTTCCCGACGACGACGAGGCAACGATCGCCCTGTCGAACTCCACGGCCTTCGGCCTCTCCTCCGGCGTCTGCACCAATGATTACCGCCGGATGCAGAAATACATAGCCGGTCTGAAGGTCGGAACGGTCAACATATGGGAAGTGCCCGGCTATCGGATTGAAATGTCGCCCTTCGGCGGCATCAAGGACTCCGGAAACGGCTACAAGGAAGGCGTGATCGAGGCGATGAAAAGCTTCACCAACGTCAAGACCTTCTCGCTGCCCTGGCCGTAAGACAGTCTGCCCCCAAGTAGCAGCGGAAGGAGCGGCCCGATGGCCGCTCTTTCCATTTCGAGAACCTACGGGAAGTTATATAAGCTGAGACAATACTTATATAAAATAAATAGATTTTACTTATCGATCCATCCCCCGCAGATTTCCCAGGCAGGGCGGATTTCCAGGCGCGCAAGTCGCCGATACCGCCACAAGAGCTTGCCAATTCGAATGCCAACAAAAAGGGGAATTAGCATGCCGTTTTCAAAGATTTTCCTGGGCGCAGCGACTGCCCTCATCCTCACATCTTCCGCCTATGCCGAGACGGAGCTCACCGTCTACACGTCCATCGAAGCGGTCGACCTCGACCGTTACAAGGAGACATTCGAAAAGGCCCACCCCGACATCAAGATGGCGGCATCAGGCGAAACCGTCATCGGCGTATCCTTCGAATTCCCGGGTGCCAAGGCCAAGACGTCGGGCGCGCCCATCGACATCATCTTTCCTTCCGAAGGATCGGGCTGGGAAGCCGAGGCCACGGCGATCATCGCCGGGACGGCCAATCTCGAGGCAGCGAAAACGCTGGTCGACTGGTCGGTCAGCAAGGAAGCCAACGAGATGTACAATGTCGGCTATGCCGTCGTGGCTTATCCCGGCGTCGCCAAGCCGATCGAAAATCTTCCCGACAACGTCGCCGACAAGATGATCGAGAACGACTTCGAGTGGGCCGCAAACAATCGCGCTCGCATTCTGAAGGAATGGCAGAAGCGCTACGACGCGAAATCCGAGCCCAAGTCCTGATCCGCATGCATCTCACGGGAACGTTCGGCGCTTAGCCAGGGGCGTTCCCGTCAAGCCTCATCGAATGCCTATTGCTCAGGAGCTTGCGGATGAAACATGCAACAGCCCCCGCGGAGCCGGCCATGCCCGCCTCCGCTACCCGTCAGATCGAAAGACGGCCATTCCTCGAAATCGGCGGCCTCTGGAAGGCCTATGGCGATTTCGTCGCGCTGCGCGACATCGACCTTCAGGTGAAGGAGGGCGAATTCATCTGTTTCCTCGGACCTTCCGGCTGCGGAAAGACCACGCTTCTGAGGGCCATCGCCGGCCTCGACATCCAGTCGCGGGGCACCATTTGGCAAGGCGGGCAGGATATTTCCAGGCTGCCGCCGGCGCAGCGGGACTATGGTATCGTCTTTCAGTCCTATGCGCTCTTCCCGAATCTGACCATCGAGAAGAACATCGCCTTCGGGCTCGAGAATATCGGCCGCCCGCGGCACGAAATCGCCTCACGCGTCGCTGAGCTTCTGGAACTCGTCGGCTTGGGCAGCCAGGGCCGGAAGTATCCGGCCCAGCTATCCGGCGGACAGCAGCAGCGCGTGGCACTTGCCCGCGCCATGGCGATCTCGCCGGGCCTGCTGCTTCTCGATGAGCCTCTGTCGGCGCTCGACGCCAAGGTGCGCGTGCATCTGAGACACGAGATCAAGGAGCTGCAGCGCAAGCTCGGCGTCACCACGATCATGGTCACGCACGATCAGGAAGAGGCGCTCTCCATGGCAGACCGGATCGTCGTCATGAATCATGGCGGCATCGAACAGGTCGGTACGCCAACCGAGATCTATCGCCACCCGAGGACACTCTTCGTCGCCGACTTCATCGGCGAGACCAACCAGTTCCCCGCAACGGTCGGGAAGGGCGCGCAAGTCGAAATCGGTCACACGCGATTTGCCTGTGCCGAGCATCGGTTACCGCCGGGTTCGGCGGTCGTAGCCGCTGTCCGTCCAGCCGATATCATCCCGCACGGCGCCGCCGCCCATCGGGCGACCGGGCTCGATGCCGTCGGCAATGCGGACAATCTCATCGACGCCCATGTGGAGGATATGGAGTTTCTCGGCATGTTCTGGCGCACACGGCTCTCAGCCCCGCGCCTGAAAGAGAAGGCGCTCGTCGCGGATTTCTCGACAAACGCGGTTCGCCGCCTGAGCATCGAGATCGGCAGCGCCATCCAGGTCGAAATCCCGCAGGAACGCCTGCTCCTTTTTGCAAAGGCCTGACGCGAATGACGCTTGCTGTCGATTTCCTTCCGCCCGGCCGAGCCGTTCGCCAGCAGATTTCCGGCGACGACAGGCTCAAACGCGCAGTCATGCTCGTCGTCGGCATCTATCTGGTCGTCGCTCTTGCACTACCGCTCTTCGTGATGCTGTCGAAATCGTTCTCCACCTACACGTTCGATCTCCGCCAGTTCGAGTTCCAAGTGAGCGACCAAAGCGGGCAGGTGTGGAGCGATGCCGTTACCGCTGCGGCGCTCAATGCCGCCGTCGCCGCCTTCCCGGAAAGCGAGCTCAAGGCCAGCGCCGATGGTCGGCTGCAGGCTGCGAAGCTCTTCTCGGATTTCAGCTTCCGCAGCCCGGTCAGATATCGCATCCGCGGCACGAGCGACGAGGCGCACTTTCTTGCCGGTTCGCAGCTGGTGCGCGGTACCGAGTGGCAGGAATATGACAGCAACAATTTCCGCAGGGTAATGCTGCGGCCCTCGCGCTCGATCGGAGTTTCCAACTTCGCCGAGTATTTCTCAACGCCTTCGCTCGTCCGTTCGATCAGGAATTCGGTGACGATGGCGCTGATCAGCACCGCAGTCACGCTCGTCGTCGCCTTCGGGCTCGCCTATGCCCTGAACAGGAGCCGGATGCCGGGGAAGGGGCTGTTCAAGCTCATCGTCACGATCCCGATCCTGGTTCCGTCTCTCTTGCCGGGCATCGCGCTCGTGTACCTGTTCGGAAATCAGGGCGTCTTTAAGGATCTGTTGTTCGGCCATTCGATCTATGGCCCGCTCGGAATCGTCGTGGGCTCGGTATTTTTCACGCTGCCGCACGCCTTTCTGATCATATCGACGGCTCTCTCGGTCGCCGATGCCCGTCACTACGAGGCGGCGACATCGCTTCGCGCAAGCAAGTGGCGGACCTTCTGGACGGTGACCGTGCCCGGTGCGCGGTACGGCCTGATCTCCGCGGCTTTCGTGGTCTTAACGCTGGTCATAACCGATTTCGGCCTGCCCAAGGTGATCGGCGGGCAATATGGCATGCTGGCCGTCGACATCTACAAGCAGGTGATCGGTCAGCAGAATTTCGAAATGGGCGCCGTCGTGTCGGTCATTCTGCTCGTTCCGGCCTTTCTGGCCTTCGTCGTCGATCGCATGACGCAGCGCCGGCAGGTGGCTTTGCTTTCCGCGCGCGCCGTCCCCTACGAGCCGAAGCCGCGGCGCGGTTTCGATGCGGCTTGTTTCGCATTCTGCTCTCTGGTCGCGGTCTTCGTCCTCGGGATGATCGGCATGTGCCAGGTTGCGGCGGTCGTGAAATTCTGGCCATACGACCTCAGCCCGTCGCTGCGCAACTATGCCTTCGACCTTATGGATGGCGGCGGCTGGGATGCCTATTACAATTCGATCCGGCTCGCTCTCATGACGGCTGTGATCGGCTCGCTGATCGTGTTCACCGGCGCCTACATGGTCGAAAAGACCAAGGGCTTCGGGCTCGGCCGGGCGACCTTTCATATGCTCGCAATGCTCCCGATGGCCGTGCCGGGCATGGTGCTGGGTCTTGCCTATATCTTCTTCTTCAACAATGCCGCAAACCCGCTTCACGGCATCTACGGCACGATGACCATTCTGGTGCTGTGCACGGTCACGCATTTCTACACCGTCGCCCATCTGACGGCGCTCACTGCGCTGAAGCAGTTGGATCCGGAGTTCGAGGCAGTGGCGGGTTCTCTGAAGATACCTTTCTACAAGCTCTTCTTCCGGGTCACACTGCCGGTTTGCCTTCCTGCCGTGCTGGAGATCGCGATCTATCTCTTCGTCAACGCCATGACGACGGTCTCGGCAGTCGTGTTCCTCTATGCCACGGACACCAAGCTCGCCTCTGTTGCCATCCTGAACATGGATGACGCGGGCGACATAGCGCCCGCGGCCGCGATGGGCATGATGATCTTCTACACCAATGTGGCGGCAAAACTTCTTCATGCGTTTGTATCGCGGCTTCTTCTTGCCCGCACACAGGGCTGGCGGCGTGTATCGCAGAGTGCAGCGGCCACCGCTCCGCACTGACCGCCGCGCCGGCTAAGGTGACGTCACCCCCGGCTTTGTGGGGGTGACAAGTCGACGTTTCCAATCTCATTATTTCAGGTGGGGCTGACGGGCAGGCGCACGCCAAGCGTGCGGGGTGGAAAATTGGCAGCTGCAGAACGGCAAAGCCGTAAATGCGCACAATCGTCAGAGAGGGAAGCTTAAGATGCCGAACCCTAGCCAGACCAGCGACAATTGGTGGATCAACGATCAGACGCCGGATAACCCTTATGGCAAGAGCGAGGACTATGAGTCCTTTCTCGACTACCTTGGGGCATTGCCCCGCAGTCTGACGCCGGAACTGGCTGCGGGAACGCTGAGGATCAACGTTTACGAGCTCAACGATCACCCCGAATACAAAGCCGCCGCGATCGGCGCGTTGCAGATGTGGGCGTCCGTCACCCCTCTAAAATTCGAGATCGTCGACGACGCACCGTTCGACAGCACGACGGACTGGATGGAGGTCGTCAGCCCCGAGCTCGGCGAGGAGGACGATGGCAGCGCCTATTCGAGCAACCGCTATGTCAGCATCGGGCAGCGTTTCCACGACACGGAACCCAATAAGACGGACATCGGCGGCTATGTCTTCGATTCCTTCATCCATGAGTTCGGCCATGAATTCGGACTGAACCATCCCGGACTTTACAATTACAGCGGTCCCGGCGGCGTGCAGATCAACTATCTGAACAATGCGACCTGGACTTATGATCGCCAGCAATACAGCGTAATGTCCTATTTCGACGGGATCGATGTCGGGGAAACCAGCCGCTGGTCTGCCTCGACGCCCCTCATGGCCGACATCGAGGCGGTCATCCGCCGCTTTTTCTCGACCGTGGACGAGAACGGAGTGCGCACTTATCAGCACATCGAGCTCAACACGGGGGACAACGTCTACGGCTTCGGGAGCACGCAATACGGCTATCAGTTGACCTCCTCGGGCATGCAGCATGACATCGGCTTTGCGATCCACGACACCGGCGGAACCGACACGATCGACTTCTCCGGCTCGACCGCGGGTACGATCCTCGACTTGCGTGCCGGTCAGTTCTCCAGCGTCAACGGTCACAGCAACAACGTGTCGATTTTCGCCGGCCACAATGCGGATGGGACTGATTATTACATCGAGAACGGCATCGGCAGCAGCTTCGACGACATACTGATCGGCAATGACGGCGCCAACACGCTCGATGGCCGCGGCGGTGGCGACCGCATGGCCGGCAATGGCGGCGACGATACTTACTTCGTCGATTCACTTGACGACATCGTTCGTGAGGAGGCCAACGGCGGCAACGACACCGTCATCCTCCTGTCCAGGAACCTGAAAATCAGGAAAATCGCCAACGTCGAAAACATCATCTATGCCGACGAGTCGACGACGCAGCCTGGCGGCGGCGGCGCGTCGCCGCCCAGCGTCGGCGACAACACGATGACAAGCATCATTTTCGGCGGCAGCGGAAACGATACCCTCGACGGAGGCGCCGGCGACGACACGATCTTTGGTCAGGGAGGTGACGACCTGATTATCGGGGGCCGCGACTCGCTTGCCAGCCGCGACATCAACAATACGATCGACGTCGAAGACCTCGAAGACCAGACCGAGAGCGATGACGGCAACGATACGCTCTACGGCGGGGCCGGCAACGACACGATCCTCGGCGGCCAGGGCAATGACATTCTCGACGGCGGCGCCGGCGACGATACGCTAACCGGCCAGGACGGAGTCGATATATTCAGGGGCGGCGCGGGGATCGATACCGTCGATTTCAGCAGGGAAAGTCCGTTTCAGCTGCTCGTCAATCTTGCCACGAACGTCGCCAGCGGCGGCACCGCCTCGGGCGACACTTTCTACAGCATCGAAAACCTGATCGGTTCCGATGACCGCATCGACCGCTTCATCGGCACATCCGCCGCAAATCACTTCTGGGGCCAGGGCGGCGGAGATTACTTCAATGGCGGCGGCGGCAACGACACCCTGGATGGCGGCAACGATGGCGACATCCTGTATGGCGAGGCCGGCAATGATACGATCATCGGCGGCGCCGGTCAGGACTATCTGGATGGTGGTTCCGGTATCGACACGGTCGTCTATGCGGGTAGCCCTGACGGCGTCACCATCGATCTTGCCAATGGCACTGCCAGCGGCGGCGACGGTGATGGGCCGGTGCAGATCGTCGGGCGAGGCGCGGTTATCCGGCACGATATGCTGGTCGGGTTCGAAAATGCCGTCGGCTCGTCCTTTGACGATCATCTCATCGGCAATGCGCAGGCCAACGATCTCGCCGGCGGTGCTGGCGACGACACGCTGACCGGCGGCGGCGGCGCCGACAGATTGAACGGCGGCGCCGGCAGAGACACGGCAGACTACGCCGATGCGGCGAGCGGCGTCAGGCTCAGTCTCACTGGAGGCAGGTCCGGCGGAGACACGTATATCTCCATCGAGAATCTCGCAGGATCGGGGTTCAATGACCGGCTGACCGGCAATGGTGCGGCCAACGTGTTGACCGGCCAGGGCGGCAACGACACGATCGACGGCGGCCGCGGCGACGACACCCTGCTCGGCGATTTTGCCTATCAGGGGGACGCGCCGCCACGCCCGGGTATGGGAACCGGCTACGCGACGCTCGGACCGGACGCGACGAACAATTCGATCGCGGCCGCGTTCGACATCTCCGACAACTTCTCCCTGACCAGCGACCCCGATATCTTCGACTCGACCACCGTCCTTCATACGACCGTCAACGCCACCGGCAACGGCCAGGGCGGATACTACAAGATCGATCTGGCGGCCGGTACGGTGATTACGATCGACATCGACGGAATCGCCGATCCGAACGTCCATGACAGTTGGGTCAGGCTGCTCGACAGCGCCGGCAACATCGTCGCTCAGAACGATGACGGCGGCGGCGATCCGGGCTCTGCCAGCAACCGGGATTCGAGCCTGGTATTCGTGGCTCAGGAGACCGGAACCTATTACATACTGGAAGGCAGCTGGTCGCCCACGGCGCCGGGCGACGGCTGGGCAGAAGCCGTGCCGGCAGGCTCGTCATACGAGCTCAATGTGTCGGTCGAGTTCCCTCCGGCTCCGGCCCAGCCGGGCGTCGCGGGATCGGACACCCTGATCGGCGGCGCAGGCAGCGATCTGCTGGATGGCGGACTGGCGGCCGACATGCTCGCCGGCGGCGCGGGAGAGGATACATTCCGCTTCTCGACGGCGCTTGGGAACGGCAATTTCGACTGGATCAAGGACTTCGATGTCATCGACGACACGATCCTGCTGGACAACCTCGTTTTCGAAAGCGTGGGTGGCGAAGGCACTCTCGCCTTGGGCGCATTTTACGGAAGCGCGGGAGGTGTCGCCCATGACGCAGACGACCGCATCATATACGACACGGACAGCGGCGCCTTGTCCTATGACGCCGATGGCGGTGGAGACGTTGCAGCCATTCAGTTTGCGCAGCTGAGCACAAATCTGAGGCTTTCGGCCTCCGACTTCATTATCATCTGACGCACGGATGGGGCGCCTCAGGCGCCCCATCCGCAGCGCCGCGTTTCGCGGGGCTTCCAGGGAGAGTGTGTGATGAAGCGCCCTACCGACCGCCGTACGGTACTCTTGACCGTCGGAGCTGCCGCCGTCGTCGCCGTCGCCGGGCCGGTCGCCGCGCAATCGACGGATATCCGCGGTGCAGTCACCTTCGAGGGCAGCGCGGTCATCCCGGAAGGTCATCTCGAGATTTATCTCGACGACCCTGCCATTCAGGACGAGACGCGGCGTCGCGCCACGCAAACGCGCATCAAAAGCGACGGAAAATCGAAGTCGATAGCATTTTCCTTGCCGTCGCCTGCAAGCGCGACCGCTTCTCCGACGCGGCGGATCGTGGCGCGTCTGGAGCGTGCGGACGGCTGGCTGATTGCGCGCGGCAGCACACGGCTGGAGGCGGGCTCGCCTGTATACGTCACACTCAATGCAGTCATTTATTGAAGGCTGGCAGCAGTCTCCGACGGCGCCGGTCTGATCGGTCAAGCGGGAGCGTCATTCCCGTCAGATACAGTTTTCACTCGCTGGACTCCGTCGAGCGCACGCCGCAAGCGCGTGGTGGCGACTCGACCGAGCATGATGGGCGCAAGGGACCGCCCGAGCGACAGGAGCGAGCGCCCTTTGTCGTGCGTTCTCACGCGTACCACCCGATCCAGATTTATCATCAGGGAGCGGCTGACGCGGAAGAATGGCGGCGTCGGAAGGTCTGCGCCGCATTGGCCGAGCAGCCGGCACACCAGATAGTCCCGCCCATCCGCCATCACGATGCGCGTGAAGTCCGCTTCGGCGGCGAGCATGGCGATCCCGTCGGTCGGCAGGACGACCGTTTGGCCCGCCATCCTGATGTGCAGGCGTCTCCTGTCGGGCGTGGCCCTGTCGGGCGTGGCTACCGGCGCTGTTGCCGTGTCCTCGATCTTGCCGTCAAGGTCGTGCGCGCGCCGATAGCGCCGCAGCCGGTCCAGGGTCAATGCAAGGCGTTGCCGCTCCACGGGCTTCAGCAGGAAATCCAGCGCTGCGACGTCGAACGCCTGCGGCGCGTAGGTGCCGTGTCCGGTCACGAAGACGATCGCCGGCACCTGATCGAGCCGCTTGATCAGGCCGAATCCGTTATCGTCGCCAAGATCGATGTCGAGGAAGATCGCATCTGGCCGCAGGGCATGCGTCAGTTGCTGCGCCTGGTCCAGCGAACCGGCTTCGCCGATGACTTCGACATCCGGGTGCGCTTGGATCAGACGTTTCAGCCCTCGCCGGGCCGGCGGCTCGTCGTCGACAACCATCACGCGAAGCATGCATTCCCCCTCAGCATCAGTCGCGCGATCACGTTGTCGCCGGCCTGGATCAGTGTCAATGCGTGACCGAGCGGATAGTGCAGTTCCAGCCGGCGGCGAATGTTGGCGAGACCGATGGCCGGGCGGTCACGTTCGCCCGCTTCCAGCCTGCCGGGATTGCTGATCTCGATGACGAGGTCGGCGTCTCGACGCTCCACGGTGATGCCGACCGCGAAACGGCTGGCCGACGAGCGCAGTCCGTGCTTCACGGCATTCTCCACCAGCGGCTGCAGAATGAGATGCGGCACGGCGATCGACCGGGCCGCGGGGTCCACCTCGACCACCAAATCGAGGCGGCCTTCGAACCGCAGCTCCTGGATACGGACGTAGGCGAGCATTGCTTCGATCTCGTCTGAGAGCGGACAGATGCGACGCGTCTGGTTTTCGAGCAAGTAGCGCAGATAGGCCGTGATCCGGTGGATCATCTCGAGGGCCGTGTCCGGCTCCTCGGGAATCTCCATCGCGACGGTGTTCAGCACGTTGAACAGGAAGTGCGAATCGAGTTGCAGGCGCAACTGGTGAAGCTCGGCCCGCAGCGCCTCCTCGCGGGCCCGGTGGCGCCGGATCCGTTGCTTTCTCGCGTCGGCATCCGCCTTGATCCAGAGATAGGCAAGAGACCATCCCAGAAAGATCAGGGTATAGTAGATCGCCGGGATCACCGAGCCGTTGGCGCCGTAGTCCGGATCGATGTTCGGCTGCAGGATGTCCTTTATTCCGTTGGCGATCAGCATCTGCAGCAGGCCACCGGCAATCGAGAGCGCCAGGGCGACCGCGACGACCGTCAGCGTGACGCCGCCGATCCGGTGGCGAAATACCCGGTAAGCAAGGGTGGTGAGCGCGAAGCCGAGCGGCTCGAGAACGGCGGTCAATGCAAACGCGAACGCCACGTCCTCGAATGCGAGAATACGGCTGACGACGGCAAACAGCGCGCCGAAGAGCCAGCCGGCCGTCTGCGCCCGCCAGAACGAACCGAGCGCACCCACCAGAACAGTGCCCGACCTGTCGAATTTTCGCGTCGTCCGGCTCCGCCCGGAGCTCGGATCCGCGATGTGGCCTCCACTCAGCTCGCGACGAGGATCGGGCTCGGCAATGACAACCATCGAAGCTGTAATTCCCTAATTGCCGTCATCCCCGGGCTGGATTGGTCTCTTCACCGAGTAGATCGACCGGTTCATCGAATAGGGCGTGTCCATGCGCGGAGAGCGCATCATTAATACCTATGAGGAGTCGCATATTCAGTGCGTCGCACACTCGCACGTTGAACATGGCGGTGCAAGGCTTGCCGCCGTGTCTCGCTGTACGGGCGCCATTTTTCGGGGGGATACATCGGATGAAGCACGCCACCAGAAGCAGGAAAGCCCGGCCGAGGTCTTCGCTCACAGCATTCCGGCCCGGCGACCAAGCGGCGCTTCCGTCCGAGCGGAACACCTCGCATTTTTTGTTCGTGCTGGCCGTGGGTCTCGGCGGGGCGGCCCTGGCCGGCGAGGCGTATGCGGGTTGCAATGGAAATGCAACCCAGACGATCGGCCAGGTCGATTATGGATACACATGGTCGGCCTGTTGGGGCGACAGTGGTGTCGATGACAAGGATGAGAAGAACGGCGATCCCGGAGCGAACATAACGATCGACACCCAGGCGTCGTACACGGCCGGCGCCAGTCTCCCTTACACCATGCCCTGGGATTCCGTCGGCGGTGTCATCATGACATACACAATGGGAGGCGCTGGCGTCGACGAGGGAAGCGCCGGCGCAGGGGGCGCCGTGACGATCACCAATTACGGCCCCATAACCCTGACCACCTCGACGGATCCAGGCTCGATCGGCAGCCTGATTTCCGCGACGAGCTTCGGCGGCTCGGGGGACGGGGATAACGACAATTACAAGTCCAATGGTGGGGCAGGCGGGTCCGGAGGCGCGCTGACGATCACCAACTACGGCGCGCTGAGCGTAGAGTCGCTCAGCTCCAATACGGCCAGGGGCATGGCCGGCATTCATGCCGTGAGCAAGGGTGGCACCGGCGGCAACCAGAACAGCGGCGCGGCAGGCGACCAGTTCGGGGGAGTCGGCGGCAGCGGCGGAAGCATCAGCATCACCAACACCGGGCAGGTGAATCTCGGCAGCGCGACCAACCCGCTGAACGGGCTGGACTATGTCTGGGGTCTCGCCGCCCAATCCATCGGCCAGGCGGGGGGGCACGACAATGGCGCGGGTGGGGCAGGTGGCTCCATCCGCATCAGCAACGGTTCAACCGGCGGAAATGCCTCGGTCGGTGCGATCAACATCTACTCGAACAGTGCCGACAGCGTGCGCGGCATCTATGCGTTCAGCCAAGGCTCCTATGGCACGGCCTCTCAGGATTCATCCGACAATGGCGGCGCCGGCGCGGACGGCGACCAGTTCAGCATCGACACCTATTCCGACATCACCGTGGTCGCCACCGGCTCCGGCCCGAACGAACTGTCCGGCGGCATCGTTGCCATCAGCCAGGGTGGTGATGGCGGCGCCGGCACCAAGTCAACGACCGGAGGCCGTGGCGGGAACGGCTCTGCGTTCAACTCGACCCTGAGCGTCCAATCGGGCGTCACGGTTTCGACAAAAGGCGATTATGTCGCCGGTGTCGTCGGGCTGGCCCAGGGCGGTAGAGGCGGCGACGGCGCCAGCGGCGAGAAGGATAGCTCCGGCGGTAAAGGCGGCGACGTCAGCGAGATTCAGATCAATGTCTATGGCGGTTCCATCGAGACCGACGGCCTCGAGGCCTACGGCCTGCTGGGGGGAAGCATCGGCGGTCAGGGAGGCAATGGCGGCGACGACACGGCCCTTGTCGGAACGAGCGGCGGCGGCGGCTACGGTGGCAATGCCGGCGGTGTCGGTGCGTATGTCACTGCCGGCTCCAAGATCACGACGACAGGGGATTTTTCGGCTGCGGTCACCCTGCATTCGATCGGCGGCGGCGGCGGCACGGGCGGCGATTTCACCGACGTGCTCGGCGGCGGTGCCGGCAATGGCGGCAATGGCGGCGATGGCAATACGGCCACCATCAACAATGCTGGCGGGACGATCGACACCTCGGGCGACCATTCCTATGGCATCCTGGTACAGTCGATCGGCGGCAGCGGCGGCACAGGCGGCATCGCCGACGGGCTGACGCTCGAGCTGGGTGGCGATGGCGGCGACGGCGGGAAGGCCGAGACGGCCAGCGTCCAGCATACCGGAATCATCACCACGACCGGCTATTCCGCGCACGGCATCATCGCGCAGTCGATCAGCGGCGGCGGCGGCGCTGCCGGCACGGCGGGCGGGGTGCTGTCTATCGGAGGTACCGGCGGCGCCGCCAACTACGGCGGTACTGCCGAGGTCCGGAGCTCGGGTGCCATCAGCACCGCCGGCGACGCGGCGATCGGTATCATGGCGCAATCCATCGGCGGCGGCGGCGGTTCAGGTGGCGGTGCTGAAGGCATCGCGGGCGTCGGAGGCTCGGGCGGCGCCGGCGGCTACGGTACTCATGCCAACATATTGCTGTCCGGCGGTTCGGTCACCACGCAGGGAGAAATGGCGCATGCGATCATGGCGCAGTCGATCGGCGGCGGCGGCGGCAATGGTGGCGATGTGATCGATATGTCGGTTGCGGTTCCGGGGCTGGGCGTCGGCGGCAGTGCCTCGGGTGGCGGTAGCGGCGGATGGGTCTGCGTCACCAATGCGAATCCCAGCAGCGATTGCTCCGCAGGTTCCGGAGCGCCGCAGCCCGTCACGATCGCGACCGGGGGTTCCGGAGCGGTCGGCATTCTCGCGCAGTCGATCGGCGGCGGCGGCGGCAATGGCGGCAACGCCACGGGCGGCGATGCCGGGTTCGGCAGCTTCCAGATCGGCGGCGGCGGTGGCGGTGGCGGCTATGCAAATACCGTGGATGTCGGCTTCCAGGGCCTCAGCCTGATGACCGGCGGCTCGCACGCCGCGGGCATCGTGGCGCAATCGATCGGCGGCGGCGGCGGCACCGGCGGTACCGCGAGCTCCTATTCCGCAGGTCTCGGCTTCACCGCGTCGGTCGCCGTCGGCGGTACCGGTGGCAACGGCGGGTACAGCGACAAGGTTACAGTGCATCTGACCGACAGTTCCATCTGGACCGGACAGGACGACGGCGACGTGACCGATGCCATCGGCGTGCTCGCGCAGTCGATCAGCGGCGGCGGCGGCAGTGGCGGCTCTTCGATTGCCGACGCACTCACCGTGGCGGTGCCGACCGGTGAGGACGTCTCCCTGGCGATGAGCGTCTCCACGGCGGTTGGAGGCAGCGGTGGATCGTCCCATGACGCCGCCGCGGTGTCACTGACGCTCGACGGCAGCACCGCGGTCTCCACGAAAGGCGCTTCGTCGCATGGCCTCGTGGCGCAGTCGATCGGCGGCGGCGGCGGCAATGGCGGCAGCGCGTCGTCGTTGGCCGCGACGGCGGGCACGGTGGACACGGTCAGCGCCGACATCGGCGTCTCGGTCGGAGGCTCGGGCAGCGGCGGCGGCAATGGCGGTACCGTCACGGTCGATCTCGATGACAGCGCCTCGGTGGCGACGGCCGGCGACTATGCCAATGCGATCGTGGCGCAGTCGATCGGCGGCGGCGGCGGCAATGGCGGCGTCGGCAGTGTCAACAGCAAGCAGATCGGCAGCGGCTTCAACCTGACCGCAAAAGTCGGGATCGGCGGATCAGGCAGCGGCGGCGCCGGCGCCGGGAACGCGACTGTGACGCTCGACAGCGGCACCAGCCTGCAGACCAGCGGGTCCGGTTCGCGCGGCGTGCTCGTCCAGTCGATCGGCGGTGGCGGCGGGACTTCGCAGGGCGCCAGCGTCGGGCTGTCGGCCAGCGCCAGTCTGCCCGGCGGCGAGGAAGCCGAAGAATCGGAAGAGGGCAGCGGCGCTTTCTCCGCATCTGTCGACGTTTCGCTGGGCCGCACCGGCGGCAGCGGCGGCTCCGCCGGCACGGTCGACGTCACCACCGCAGGTAAGATCACTACTTTTGGCGCCGATGCCGACGGGGTATTGGCGCAGTCGATCGGCGGTGGCGGCGGGCTGGGCGGCTCGGTGGGGCAGGCTACTTCCGACGGTTCCGAGCCGCTCGACGACGAGGGAGAGAGCGATTGCTCCAGCGTCGACGGCGATGGTGAATCCGGCTACTGCTTCGGAGTGAGTGTCGGCGCGACCATCGACGACGGCGGCACTGGCGGGACGGCCGCAAACGGCAACGCGGTCACGCTGACGCATGCCGGTCGCATCGCCACGCTGGGCGACTGGGCCGACGGCATCGTCGCCCAGTCGATCGGCGGGGGCGGCGGTGCGGGCGGCACCTCCACCGCGTCCGGAAGCCAGGCAACGGCCAACATTACCGTCGGTGTCGGCGGCAGCGGCGGTGCGGGCGGCAATGGCGGTGCGGTCGACGTCACCTTCGACGACAACCATGGCAACAGCATCAGCACCGCGGGATACAGCGCCTATGGCGTGCTGCTGCAGTCGATCGGTGGCGGCGGCGGGCAGGGCGGCGATGGTTCCGACCAGGCGGCAGGCAGGATCACGGTCGGCGGCGGCTTCGGCGGCAGCGGTGGTGCCGGCGGCAGCGGCGGTACGGTCACTGCCAAGGGGTGGATCAACCTTTCGACGAGCGGCGATGACGCGCACGGCATCGTAGCGCAGTCGATCGGCGGCGGCGGCGGCGTCGGCGGCGCCGGAAGCAGCACCGCCGCCGAAAAAGAGCACAGCCACACGATCGATCTCGTTGTCGGCGGCAGCGGCGGTGTCGGCGGCAGCGGCGGCGAAGTCGATCTCAGCGTCGGCACGACCCTCAACACTTCCGGCGCTCGGGCATTCGGCCTCGTCGCCCAGTCGATCGGCGGCGGCGGCGGCATCGGGGGCGCTGGCGAGGCCGACAGCATTGCCTCGCTGGTGGTGGGCGGCTCGGGCGGTGGAACAATAGACGGCGGCGCAGTCACCGTCGACCTGACGAGCCAGAGCTCGATCACGACGCGGGGCATAGCTGCCCATGGCCTCGTCGCCCAGTCGATCGGCGGCGGCGGCGGTGTTGGCGGCGCCGCCTCGGGTGCGCCGCTCTCTTTCACCGGCAACAGCCCCGGCAGCTACGGTGACGGTGGCAACGTCGCCGTCACGGCCGACGGCAGCATCTTCACGCGCGGCGACTACGCCTTCGGCGTGCTGGCGCAGTCGATCGGCGGCGGCGGCGGCTTCGGCGGCAATGCGACGCGTGCCTTTATCGGTTCCAACGGAAATCTCTCGTCGGACGGCAAGAGCGGCAATGTTACGGTCAGCCTCGCTGCCGGCAGGACTATTCAGGCGTCCGGCAAGGACTCGATCGGCATATTCGCGCAGAGCGATGCAGGAACGGACAACAACGGCACGGTCGATGTGACCGTCAGTGGTACTGTCACCGGCGGTTCCGGCGACAACGGTGCCGGCATCTGGGTTTCGGCCGGTAAAAACAACGTGTTGACCGTCAACTCCGGAGGCAGCGTCTCGGCCGCTTCGGGCGTCGCCGTTCAATATACCGCCGGCGTAAACTCGCCCGGAGACAGCACCCTGATGGTGAACAACGCCGGTACCATCAGCGGCAGCGTGAAAGGAGCCTTGCCCGTCGCGGCCAAAATGTCGAGGGTGGCCCGCTTGGGCGGCGACACGGCAGTCTCCGTCGTCAACGAGGCAGGCGGCCTGTTGGCGGATGCGGAGATCTACGAGGCTGACGTAATGAATCATGGCAGCCTCACGATCGGTCGTTCCGGCGGTATCGACGGCACCCGGATCACAGGCGACCTCACGCAGGACGCAGGTGGGCTGCTGGGGATCACCGCCGACTTCGCCGGCTTCCGTATGGACCGGCTGATCATCGACGGCGACGCCACGCTCGCCGGCAAGTTGACGGTGAACGCCATCAGCGTCCTGCCAGACATCACCCTGCCGTTCCTCACTGTCGAAGGCGCCCTGGACCATTCGTTGAGCGCCGAGTCGTCGATCTTCGATTATTCCATCAGCCGCGCGGGAAATGAGCTGTCGGTTTCAGCGGACTCGGCTCACTTCACCGATCCCGGTGCCGTGCTGAACCAAGACCAGAACAACGTCGCCGGTCATCTGCAGCAGGTTTGGGACGCCGGCGGCGGTTCCTTCGGCACGCTTTTCGGCACGCTCGGATCTCTGGCCGACCACGATTCCGGCGACTACGCGGCTGCTCTCTCCGACATGTCGCCCGGCATTTCAGGCGCGGCCGCGGCCGGCAGCATCGCCATGACGCAGCAGCGTCTCGACCTGCTATTGAGCTGCCCGATGTTTGCCGATGGCACCTCGGCTCTGGTCGAGACGAGTTGCATGTGGAGCCAGGCCGGCGCACAAACACTGGACCAGAAGGCCGGCGGCGGCGTGTCGGGCTTCGATACGACGACCTACGCTCTTCGGGCGGGGGCCCAGGTGGAGGTATCGCCGGACTGGTTCGTCGGCTTCGCCGGCGGCTATGACCGCAGTTCCATTCGCGGCGACGACGGCCGGGTCAACGCCGACGGCGACATCATCTATGCCGGCGCCTCGCTGAAGCATGAGATCGGCGCATGGCTGCTGTCGGGCGCCGTCGCCGGCAGCTATGGTTGGTACGACAACACGCGCACGATCCGCATTCCGGGCTTCGCCGGCCAGGCCGAGGGCGATCCGGAGATCTACAACCTCAGCACCCGGGTACGCGCCGCCTATACCTTCGCGCAGGAGCCCTATTATGTGCGGCCTCTGGTCGATCTCGATCTGATCTACTCGCATGCCAGCGGTTATCGCGAGTCGGGAACCGGCGCGCTCGATCTCCTGGTTGACGACTCCGGCCAATGGAGCTTCCACGCAACCCCGGCGATCGAGGTCGGCACGCGGGTCGAGGTGAACGAAACGACGGTGATGCGGGCGTTTGCAGGCGCAGGAGTGAGCTTCAGCACGGTCGACAGCTGGGATACCTCGGCCCGGCTGGCCGGTGCTCCGGCCGGGATCGGCATGTTCGACAGCGAGGTGCCGCTGGCAGACGTGGTCGGGCGGGTAACCGCGGGCATCGATCTTGCAACGGATAGCGGCTTCGGTCTCCGCGTGGAATATAATGGCTCGTTCTCGGACACC
The DNA here is from genome assembly GCF_042436655.1 of Sinorhizobium sp. P24N7. Classification (NCBI taxonomy): domain Bacteria; kingdom Pseudomonadati; phylum Pseudomonadota; class Alphaproteobacteria; order Hyphomicrobiales; family Rhizobiaceae; genus Sinorhizobium; species Sinorhizobium sp. P24N7. The sequence goes on from NZ_JBHMIW010000019.1 coordinate 130,508, forward strand.
TACAACAGTCATGCCGGTTCGCTGCGCTTGAGCCACAAGTTCTGAGGAAACGACTGGATACAATGCAGCTGCACAGGAGCAGCGGACGCTCCCGGCGGGGCGTCCTCGACGCGGCTTACCGCATCGCTGGTACCGTACAGAAAGATTTTCCAAGAGTTGGCGGATCTCCAGCCAAACCATGTCCTGACTCGACGTACATCGCGGGGTAGATGAGGTTCACATATGAATTCGGGAGCCTCACGAAATGCGCATCGCATCATTTGCCTTCACGCTGTCCTTCCTCGCCTCTTCAGCGCTGGCTGCCGACATCAGTCCACTCGTAGATGCCGAATGGGTCAAGGCGCATGCCGGCGATAAGGACGTCGTCATCCTCGACATCCGCGACAAGGTCGCCGAGACAGAACTTGGCGACAAGCCCTATATACAGGGCGCGGTGGTCGCCCCCTATGCGAGCGCCGGTTGGCGTACCGAGGTGGGTGGCGTCCCCGGCATGCTGCCGCCGCTGGAGCAGATCACCAAGTTGATCGGCGATCTCGGCATCGACGATGACGATCACGTCGTCATCGTGCCCTGGGGTACGGATTCGACTGAGTTCGGTGGCGCGACCCGCGTCTATTGGACGTTCAAATATCTCGGCCATGAGGAAGTCTCGATCCTCGACGGCGGGTGGCGGCAGTACGACGCCGCCGGCGGGGCCCGTTCCGCCGAGGCAGTAAAGCCCGAACCGGCGACGTTCCACGCCGAGCCGCAGGAAAAACTGCTGGCGACGACCGAGGAAGTCGCTGCCGCGCTTAAGGCCGGCGTCAAGCTCATCGATGGCCGGCCGGCCGAGCAGCACGAGGGCAAGTCCAAGAGCCCGGTCGTGCGCGCCAACGGCACTATTCCTGGATCGATCAATATCGAGCACTCCAAGCTCTACAGTCAGGACCACGCGCTTTTCGCCCGACCCGAAACTGTGAAGGCCCTGACCGAGGCCGCCGGTCTGGCTGCGGAAGAGGAAAACATCGCCTTCTGCAACACGGGGCACTGGGCATCCGTAACATGGTTCGCCCTGTCCGAGGTGCTAGGCAACAAGAACACCACCATGTATGACGGCTCGATGGCCGAATGGACGGCCGACCCGGCGCGCCCGGTCGAGAACAAGTCGGGCACCTGACGCCAGCGGACCGGGACCGATCCGCGGTAGCGGAAGAACAGGCGAATGTCCGCAAGCTGCGGACATTCGCGATTTGACCAATGCCGCACAAACGGCAGGAATTCGAAATGACCGACATTTCCTTTGATCGTTCGCGATATTTGCCGCCGGCGATTGTCGACCGTGGGCCGGCGCTCGTAGCCGGCGGCGCACTGCTGATAGGCTTTCTCGTCATCGCGCAGCTGATCGATCTGCGGCAGGCGGCCCTCTTCGTCGTCGGCGGCCTGTTGGGGGTCGCTCTTTATCACGGCTCCTTCGGTTTCACGGGCGGGTGGCGCCGGATGGTGGTCGAACGTCGCGGGCGCGGCATCCGCGCCCAGATGCTGATGATCGGCGTGGCGGCATTGGCCATGATCCCGCTGATCTCGGCAGGCAGCCTCGGTGGCCAGCCGATCGTCGGCGCGCTGGCGCCGGTCGGGGTCTCCGTACTCGTCGGGGCTGCCATGTTCGGGTTGGGCATGCAGCTTGGCGGCGGCTGCGGTTCGGGCACATTGTTCACCGTCGGCGGCGGTTCGGCCCGCATGCTCGTCACGCTTGCCTTCTTCATCGTCGGCGCGCTCATCGGCTCGGCGCATCTTCCGTGGTGGCTGACCCTTCCATCCTTCGGCACGATCGATCTCGGCCGGCAGCTCGGGACCGGCACTGCCATCCTCGCGACGCTCGCAGGGCTCGGCCTCGTTGCCCTGGCGACGGCGCTGATCGAGTGGCGCGCGCATGGCAATATCGAAAGGGAGCCGGAACCGTCGCGTGCGGGTTGGGCCTGGCTGCTTTACGGTCCATGGCCTCTGGTGGGGGCAGGGCTGCTCATGGCTTTGCTCAACGTCGCCACGCTGCTGCTTGCCGGCCATCCCTGGTCGGTCACGTTCGGCTTCGGCCTGTGGGGCGCCAAGGCGGCGCAGGCGGTCGGCGTTCCGGTCGCGACGTGGGAGTTCTGGAACTGGCCGGGGCCGCAAGCGGCGCTCAATGCAAGCGTCCTCGCCGACGTTACATCGGTGATGAATTTCGGTATCGTTCTTGGCGCGGCAGCCGCCGCGAGTCTTGCCGGAAAATTCGCGCCGAAGGCGAAAATTCCGTTTGGCTCCATGCTCGCGGCCGTCGTCGGCGGTCTGTTGATGGGCTATGGCGCACGGCTTTCCTTCGGCTGCAATATAGGCGCGCTGTTCTCAGGCATCGCTTCGGGCAGCCTGCATGGCTGGCTGTGGTTTGCGACTGCCTTTGTCGGCTCGTTCGTCGGCGTCTGGATGCGTCCGCTTTTCGGTCTCGACGGGTTCAAGAAGAAATGACGACAAGGAACACGCTTCTTTTCGGTGCAGCGCTGGCGGCAGCGACCGCCGCTGTGGCAGTCGATCACCACAGTCATCCCGTTCCGCGCGCCCAGCCGGCAGCGGCCTCCGGTTCGGCGGGAGGGGCGGCGCCCTGTGCCGCAGGTGCCCCGTGCGCCGCTGCCGCGCCTTGTGCGGCCGGTGCGCCTTGCGCCGCCGGAGCTCCGCTCGCGGCACCACCTCCGCCGCCCGCGCCAGTGCCCATCGCGCCTTGTGCCGCCGGGGCACCCTGCACGGCAGCGGCACCCAAGCTCGCGCCGCCGCCGCCGCCGGTTCCCCTCCCGACCGAGAGCAAGAAGCTTCCGCCGCCTCCGCCGCCCATTCCCTTACCGGACCAGGAAAATGGCTGAGCAAGCCATAGAACTCGCGCGCCGCGAGATCGCCTACTGCGAAACCTTGCTCGCCAAGGGCGGTCTCAACGTGCTCAGCGAGACCTTTCGCGACACGGCCGAAATCAAGGCCTGGGACCACTACCCGACAGGCGATGTGTTCGACCCGACGAGCGGCGCTCAGTGGTTCTATCACTGCCACCCGGCTGAAGAGGCAGCGGAAGAACGCGGCCATTTCCACTGCTTCTTGCGACCGCAAGGACCGCGAGGGCCGATCCACCATCTCGCGGCTGTGGGGGTCGACGCTCACGGGCGCCTTTTGCGGCTTTTCACGGTGAACCAGTGGGTGGTCGGAGATGACTGGCTCGGCGCGGAAGGCACGATCGCTCTTTTGCCGCGCTTCGACGTGCAGATGCCGCGGCCGTCTTATCTCGTGAACCGTTGGCTGACGGCAATTTTCGCCGCCTACGAGCCGCAAATAACCGAACTGATCCGCGAGCGTGACCGCACCTTGCTCACACACCGCCAGCCTGAAGGCGTCGAAGCGCGCCAGGACCGCGCGCTGGAGGTAACTTCGGAGTTCAAGCTTTCGGGTGGCTAGATGTGGCGAACGAGGATCAAGCAGATCCCGTTAACCATACCAAAGCTCCAAAGAGTGCGCTTTCGGCTCCGAAACTGGGTGAGTGAGTGACTGGAAACGCCTGTAATCACAGGCGTTCTATGGAATCGTTGCTACCGACCCGAAGGTACAATGTGCCGTGCGGATCGGAAAGGTACGAGCTGGCAGCGAAGTGCGTCCAGTCAGAGAAGCGGCCAGGATAGCCTTCTGTTGCCTAAATCCCTGAGGCGGACTTTGCGCGTGCACTCGCTTCAGCATGTCAAGATTGGTCTTGGCGCGCGCTATCGCGTCGTGAAGATGCGGATCAGGTCCAAGCATCTTGTTGTCATTAAGCAAAGCAACGGAAACAACACCTGCGTTGTGTTCCATAAGATAGATTATCTGATTTGTGTATGTAGCGGCAGTTTAGAGATGCGACATATGAGCCAGTTAGAGATGCGACAGTCGTCGCCTCTCGGGATGCTGGTCAAACGTCAACGTTTGGAAGGAAGACTGGCGACGTGAAGCGTGGTTGAGACC